>JAHZJA010000502.1 GCA_022601155.1 Deltaproteobacteria bacterium
CGATCTAGCCGAGCAAGCCTACGCCACGCTCGTGGACGGGGCCGCGCGGGACAAGCTTCAGGCACCCAACGTTCGTTCGTGGCTCGATGGGCATCCTCGGCCGCGCCGTCGCTGACTGCGGGCGGACCCGAGCTTGGGCACGAGCGGACCGGCTCCTGGTCGACGCAGGGCCGTGCTATCAACGATCCCGATGTCGGGCTTGGGTGAAGCGGCTTCGCGGATCGGAGAGAAGGTCGTCGAGATCCTCGACATCTTCGATCTGTCGTTCTTCATCTCCGGCGCCGTGGCGGTGGGGGCAATCCTCGTTGGGGTGGATGGCGGGGACTCGCATCCGATCACGGGCGACGAGAACGGGACGCTGTTGTTTGGCCTGGTGCTCGGGTCCTACGTGCTGGGGCTGGCGGCATTCTCCATCGGGCGCTTCGTGCGTTCGCCCCTGACGAAGCTCCGGGAAGCCGACGCCCTCGCCCATGCGATGCGGGACCAGGGCCTCGAAGCGGAGGACGGCGGGCTGTCCCGGCCCATCGTCGAGTTCTTCGGCACCGAGTCCATCGAGGGCGGAGATCGGTGGCCCCTCTACACACGGATGTGGGTCCACGTTCGCTCCTATCCCTCGTTGGCGGAGTCGTTCGCGCTGCTTCGGCGCTACTGGATCCTGTCGGCGAGCTACGACGGCATCGCCACGGCGGCGCTCGTGTGGCTGTGGCCGATCTGGACCAAGGCGCCACAAGAGGCCCGACTGGGACTGACGGCTCTGGTGGTGGCGATCTCGTTGTTTTGTTGGCACCGGGCCTTCGAGTACAAGCGCTATCAGATCACCGAGCTGGTCGCGACGGTGGCTCACTGGATCACGTTGGTGGGCAAGCCGGTGCTCGACAAGGCGAGCGCGGGACCGTCAGCGCCGTCGCCCAGCAATCAGACCCAAGAGGCATCGGAGACCACTGCGGCCGAGCAACCGCAGGCCTGAGTCGGGTGTGCCCTCCTCCTCGGACCAGGGGAGCGGTCCGACGCGCTGCGCCGTGATCTAGACTGACGTGCGCAGGAGGTTCGATGACCGAGGTCTATCGCTTTGACGGGTGGCATGCGATCGCCCAGATGTTCGTCGGCATGGACCGGCAGGCGTTGCCCACGGTTGGGCAGTGGCTCGACGCACGCGCCGACCGGGTGCATGTGCAGTGGCGCCAGGGCAATCCCGCTGTCGTCCCGATCGTGAGCAGCTGGCACCGGGGGTTGGTCGGGAAGCCATCGACCGCCGTCCTCGGTCATTTGCCCACCCGAGACGATGCCCGCCAGACGGTCGCTCGGGAGCACGGCTTCGAGGACTGGGCGGCCGTGGTGGAGGCGGGGGACACCGCGTTCGACCTCGTGTTCGAGACCACGGTGGATGCGATGCTCGAAGGGCAGCTGGCCGTGGTGCAGCGCTCCCTGGCCGCGGTGCCAGCCCTCGCGCACCAACGCTCGTCCTTTGGTCATGCGGCGACATTGCTTCACTACATCGCGGCCAACGGTGTGGAGACCGAGCGGCAGGTGACCCCGTTGAACGCGGCGGCGATGGTGACGGTACTGCTCGATGCTGGGGCCGATCCGAGCCGGGGGATGAGCGTCTACGGCACCCAGGCCACGACCCTCGAGCTGTTGCTCTCGAGTGCGCATCCCCGAGCGGCTGGCGTCGTGGATGAGGTCGCGGCGTTGCTGCGCCCGTCGCCTCGGGCGAGTCAGTGACCGGGGGGCACGGCCTTGCTGTCGGCCTTGGCGTCGGCTGGGCCGCCCGGCGGGCTCCCACCGCGATCGGCCGCGGCGGTGCCGGGTGGCCCTGGCACCTTGGTTGCACCTGCCGCCGTCTGCTTGAGCACGTTGTCGAACAGCAGCGGCATCCATGAGGCCGGCGGTGCGCCACGGAACTTGTAGCCGTTGACGAAGAACGTGGGCGTCGCATCCACGCTCATCAGCAGGGCTCGCGCGATGCTGCGCCTGACCTCGAGCATCGACGCGTCGTCGTCCAGGCACGCCTCGAAGGCCGGCACATCCAGCTCCAGCTCGCTCGCGTACGAGACCAGATCGCTGCGCTCGAGGGCGTTCTGTCGGGCGAACATGACGTCGCCGTACTCCCAAAACCGCTCCTGGCGGTGGGCACACTCCCCTGCGCGCGCGGCCATGCAGGCGTGGGGGTGCATACCGTCCACCCCGCCATTGCAGCTGTCGTCGAGCGGATAGTGGACGAAGGCCTTGCGAACCGAGACGGTGGAGTGCTCCGAGTAGTCGCGCACGCTCTCCCAGACTCTTCGGCAGTGCGGGCACTCGAAGTCGGCGACCTCCACGATGGTGAGCGTCGCATCCTCGGGGCCGTGGGTGGGAATGCCGCGTAGCGGGAAGATCAGCGGCTTTTCTTGCTGGGCGATCGCATCCGCCACCATGGCGGCGACGACCGGTTGCAGCTCGGCGTAGGTCGAGGACTTGCGCTTGCCGTAGTCCCAGTAGCCGGCGGAGAAGGTCAGACTGAAGACGGCCAGTGCGGTGAGACCGGGGGTGTGGGTCGCATCGCGGGCCATCTCTCCGAGAGAGGTGTCCTGGCCGTCGCCGAGCGAGAGCCACGTCAGCAGGCCGAGGGCGAAGTTGATGCCGTACCACCCGACGCAGAACGGGCAGAACGAGCCCTCGAGCAGGGAGAGGGTCGCCATCACCACCGAGGCCAAGACGCTGATGCTGGCCAGCGCGAAGGCGGTGCCACGCCAGGGGTCGTGGTACTCGCGGCGTCGAAACCATGCCACCGCGGCGGTCACGGCCGTCGCGGCGGCGCCGGCCATGCCCCACAGCGCGATCGGGGCGCCGAACAGCGAGCCGAAGCGCCCCGATGTCACGGCGCAGCCACGTGACGACCACTGCGAGCACACCTCGACGAGATCGGTGGGCTTGCCCAGCTCGTAGTCGACGTGAACCCGGGTGAGGTAGAGGCCGTCCGCGACCCCGGCGAGGCCCAGCAGCACCACCAAGATCAGCAAGATGGCACGGCGGCGCGCCAGCGAGTCGGCCCGTGTGCTGCCCGTCATGCGGCGGAGTGTACCGTGGGGCCACCGAAAATGGTGGGTGGCGCGGCGGGCAGGGTCTCACCAGAGGCTACCGACAAGAGGGACCACCACCGTCGGCGCCGTCGCGATCA
>JAHZJA010000503.1 GCA_022601155.1 Deltaproteobacteria bacterium
GGCAAGCCAGTCCGCCAATTCGCGTTCTGAACGGTGGTCAGGGTGGGCTAGTGCGTCTGATATCAGTTCACGAGTATCGGTGAGGTAGTATGTTGTTAGTCCGATGCTCTTGAGTGCGCTGATGTACTGCTCTTCGAAGCTCCGTGATTCAAATCTCTCCTCGATTGCGTGAGAGTATAGGCCAGAAACGACCTGCTGCCCTGGAGCTGCTATGTCAAGTTGGAGTGGCCCGAGCAGAGACTCGTTCCTTCTGGCCGTGACGGTCGTTCCGTCGCTTAGTAGAACTTCAAGCTTGGCGAATGGAATTTTGTAGAGTGCCGTTCGGTGCCCCCTGTTGGGTGCAGAGGAAAGAAGTCGAAATGCCAGTTTTAGCAGTGTTGTTTTTCCACTTCCATTGTCGCCATACAGAATCGCGATGTCGCCAAGTGTTCCACTGGCTGGTGCGCGGTAGCTGTGTTGGCCGAATAGCCGTTCGATAGATATCGCACTGACGCGGCGTGCGGGTCCACTTGGTCGTTGCTCGTCGCGTTGAGCAACAGAGGCTGAACGCGTTGGTTCTGGCATCGTGCGTTTTTTGGGGGACTTCATGGGGGTTCTCCGTGCATTGGCGGGCACAAGCAGGTGAAAGGTCTAGGCTTTGACCTGCTTTAGAATAGGCGGGTGGCATTGATACTACACTACTCTGAGCAGTGCGGCGGCCCGCGACCTCCCGCTGTCGGAAGCCCGCGCGCGTACCGTTCATCGATCGGTGCCTTGCGGCCGCGGATCCCGGGCAACTACCAGCAACGCCGGGTCGGCTGACGTGCGACAGGGCTAGCCTTGCGCACCTCTGAACTCGCCTTTGCCGGAGAGAGCGGCCACGGATACAGCCCTGCCCTGCGAAGGTGGTCCCGCAGCACCTTGCGGGAGATCCCAAGCTGCCGAGCGGCTTCGCTCAGATTTCCTCCCGCCCGTACCATTCCGAGCCCTGCCACGAGGCCCTGCGCTTCGAGTCGCGCCTGCCTGATGCCAGGCATTTGCCCCGCAAAGAGCGCAAGCCCAGTCAGGCACCAGGCGATCCACCCACCCGTGTCGAGTTCGTGCACGGCAAGCGGCAGGGGCTGCCGCAAGCTCGCCGCTCGCTCGCCAGGCGGGACCGGCTTCGCCGGGAGCGCGAGCAGGGTGCGCAAGGCAGCCGCGATCTGCCTCGGCTCGACGGTACGCCGCTCGACTCTCGTGGACCGGTCCTTCGCCGGGCGCCCGGCCCCTTGCTCTTGAGGCACCGCTCCTACAGCCGGGTCACGTTGAGCACCGACGGGGCGAGAGGCGGGGTACGGGTTCCAGTTGCGGTCGTCGTCGGCCATGATTGATAGTCCTGAATTCGGGACTTGTCGTCGAGTGTTAAGTCCCGAAATCAGGACTGGCGTCAGACCGTGGCTACAGTCCCGTTTCGTGGACCCCGATGAGCTACGTGCGCGGGTTGCGGGGCGGATCCGCGAGCTGGCCGCACGGAGGAAGCTCCCGCTCAACCAGCTCGTGGAGCGGTCGGGGGTGAGCCGCTCGCTGTTCTACGCGGTCCTGAGTGGCGAGCGCGCCGCCACGACCGACACGCTGGCCCGCCTCGCCACGGCCCTGCGGGTAGATCCACATCAGTTGATCCGCCCAACGCCCGGAAGCGGCAGCCAGCGCTCGGGCACCTCCAAGTAGGTCGGGCACCGGGCCCGTCCGACGCCGGCCGCCGGTGTCGCGGATTGATCGGTTGGGCATCGACCGGTGCTGGTCGGCGCACCTGCGGGCCGACATATCCGATGGGCGGCGACGTCGGCCGGCCGACGATCTCCGCTCATATCGGGGGCCGTCCATCGAGGCAACCACCGAGCTAGGTTCCAGCGAGCACCCCATCGATCTTCGCCCTGTGCCGACCCCGTCGCTAGTCACGCGGTGACAGTTCGCCCGATTGACCGCGCGGCCGGAAACGACAACTTAAGCAACTTTTGCACTCGTTGCTTAAGTTGCTGTTTGGACGATTCCTCAACAATAATCATGGCAACAACAGCAACTTTTGCACTTGTTGCTTAAGTTGCCATGAGAAATCGCTGGACGCCGATTTTTCGCCTGGCCACGATGCCTTCGTAATGTGCCCAATGGTCACCACCTGCCCTTTGCCTCTTGGACCTACTGCGCGAGCTATTCGCACGAACGGGTCATCGCGAGGCGAGGGGACCGCTCCGCGTCGCGATCTTCGATACGCTGGATCGACCGTGAATACCAACACTCTCTACCGGACATCCCGATTCACAACACCCGTACTCAACCCATGAAGTGACACTCAGCCCCGGGGAGTCCCACGGAGTCCCCTCAATTCGACGCAGACGGATCCCTTGGTGGGCCTCCGGTTGGTCGTGGTGCGCCTCCAAGGCGATCACACCCGGACTCCCTGGATCCGCGTGCGCTCCCGCGCGAGGCCATTTCCCGTCGTCGACTCGATGGAACGCCACGCGGGCGCCCCGACGCGCGTCCATCACCCCAAACCCGAGCAGAACCCGTGCCCACCAAGACCCAAACCCCACCACCCAACCAGGCCGCATCCAACACCTTCCCCCTCCGCCACTCCCAACCGATCTCCACCCCGGCTCACCAACCCGTCCCCCTCCGCCCAACCTCAACCCGCCGCCTCCCCGATCTCCTCACCGTCAACGAGGTCGCCGAGACCCTCCGAACAACATCCAAAGCCGTCTACGCTCAGATCGCCCGCGGCCACCTCCCCGGCGTCATCCGACTCCGCCGTCGAGTCCTCATCGACCGAGGCGAGCTGGTATCGTGGCTCCACAGAAGGCGCGCGCTGTCGCTGGAGAGACATCAGCGATGAGCGTCAAACTAAGGCCCTACAAACGAGGCGGCTGGGAGGTCGACATCGTGCTCGTGCTTGCAAACGGAGAGAGGATTCGGCGGCGGTTTCGTTCGCCCGTCCCTTCGAAGTCTGGAACACGGCGCTGGGGCGAAGCACGGGAGCAGCAACTGTTCGTCGAGAGCATGGCGATCCGCCGTGCGGCCGAGGTGGACCGAGCTGCGCCCGCAACCACCAAAACCAAGAACGAGAACACCAAACCGAAGGAGGTGCCCACGCTCGCGGAGTTCAGCCCCCGTTACCTCGAGGGGTACGCGCGAGCCAACCGAGAAAAACCGAGTAGCGTTGCATCGAAGGAATCGATCCTACGGATCCACTTGCTCCCGCACCTGGGCCACCGACGCCTCGATGCGATCGAGCAAGAGGACATCCAGCGGCTCAAGGCCAAGCTCACCGGACGAGCGAGCAAGACGGTCAACAACGTGCTGACCGTGCTCAACACCCTGCTGCGTACGGCCGTCGAGTGGAAGGTCATCGAGCAGATGCCCGTCCGAATCCGCCTGCTCAAGGTCGCCCAACGGAAGATCGATTTCTACGACTTCGACGAGTACGAGCAGCTGGTCGACGCGGCCACCGAGGTCGACTCAGGCGTGTTGGTGCTCGTCCTCCTGGGCGGCGAGGCGGGCCTACGCCGTGGCGAGATGATCGGCCTCGAATGGACGGACATCGACTTCCGTCGCCGCCTGCTCACGGTCGAACGCGCGGTGTGGAGGGGCCACGTCACGCTACCCAAGGGCAACCGTCTACGGACGCTGCCCATGACCCAGCGGCTCACGCGGGAACTCAAACGGCATCGCCACCTGCGAGGCCCAAGGATCCTGTGCCGCGAGGACGGCCAACCCACGACGGCGAAGATCGTTCGCAACTGGCTGGGCCGTGCCCAGCGACGCGCGAACATGAAGCTCAAGGGCCCGCACACGCTGCGGCACACCTTCTGCTCTCACCTCGCCATGCGCGGCGCACCAGCTCGCGCGATCCAGGAGGTGGCGGGCCACGCACACCTCGCGACGACGCAACGCTACATGCACCTATCGCCGGCCGCGCTCGAAGGGGCGATCGCCCTGCTGGACGGCGGACGATTGGCGGCCCCGCCTCCGTCTCCAGGAATTCTTGGAGACATTGTGGAGACGGGGCTCGGAGCTGACTGAAATCGAGTGATCTCAGTCTCTTATCCTGTGGAGGCGCCGGGAGTCGAACCCGGGTCCGGAAGCCGTCAAACAGGGCTTCTACGTGTGTAGTCGATGGATTTGATTTCGGTTTGGCACGCGCATCGACACGCGATCCTTCACCCCAGCCTCTTTGTTTCGCTACCGCGGCGAGGCACCCGTGGAAGCTAGCCCGTGTGTTGACGCCCCCGCCCTACTCGGGCACCTCAAACGGGGGCGTGTCGCGGTTAGGCGACAGCGGCCAAGCGGCCGTAGTTGCTGTTATTGGCAGCTGTGTTTTGTCATCCACTTTTTGACACGGTTGGTTGACCCCCGCGACACGCCACTCCTGATCTCAGAACCCCCGTCGAAACCGTGACACCCCCGTTTGGGCTGCACGAAACACTGACGTCGGGGCTGCGGACGGGGCCTGGACCCGACGTGCGGAGCAGTATGGGGCGGGGCAGGGGGAGGCGCAAGGGGGGCGGTGGCGAATGGAAGAGGAGGTGGGGCCGAGTCGGGGCGTCGACGCCGACGAAGGGAAGGGCGCCCGGGGAGGGCGGTGGCACGGCGTGAAGGCGTGGAGGAAATCGCACGCGATCTCCGGCGTGGGTCAGGGCTCTGAGGTGCATGCGCGGCGGGGTTCAATACCGTGAGGCACGGAGACGGCGTGACGCGCAGGCTGAGGGGGCTGGGCGCGGGGGAAGGGCCTGGGCAACGGGGGCGGGGTCTTCGGTCCGAGTACGGAGCAGGACACGCGCGAGGGAGCCGAGGTCGACGAGCATGTCGCGGACCCAGACCTTCGTGTGCGAGGAACGGCGAGGGCTGCAGGACGGGGCTTTCCGTTCGGGTAGGAGAGCCACAGGCGCACACAACCGCGAAGGAAGACGATGATGCGGCGGGGAGCCAACCGTTGGTGAACGGGGGAGGCTCAGGCAGGAGGCGGAGGGTCTGGGGCTCGGGCGGCGAGCCACAGACGCCCGGGAGCGCGAACAGAGGACGATGATGCGGCGGAGCCACCCGTTGGTGAAAGGGGGGAGGCTCAGGCAGGAGGTGGAGGGTCTTCGGCTCGGGTGGCGAGCAACAAACACACGAGGGCGCCGAGGAGGGCGAGGATGACGATGATGCCGCGGATCCAGGCTTGTTGGGCGCGGGGGTCGAGGGTGTCGAGCAAGATGCCCTGAAGACCGGGGGGCGGCTGGAGGCCGGAGGCTTGGACGAAGGTGGCGAGGAGCTCGGGCTCGAGGGGGCGGGCATGGCCGCGCAAGAGCTGGAGACCAGACCCGCGTTCGTGGCCCGGAGCGACACGGGCGATGACGACGCGGTCGCGAAGGGGGACAGGGCCCTCCTCGGTGGCGAGAAGGGGGACGAGAACGGCGCTGGCGGGACCGTCCTGCTGCGGGAGCTGACCCTCGGCTACGGCGAATTCGGAGAGGGTCCACTCGTCGCGCAGGAAACCCTGGACCTCGAGGTCACCGAGGGCGACGAGGGACGAGGCGGGCGTCCGGAGATCGAGGCGGGGAACGGTGGCACCGGGCCAGGTGGCCTCGCGGGCGGAGAGGCCAGCGGCGGCAGCGAGGAGGGCACCGAACATGAGGAGATTGCGAGCGTGGGGGCGACGGCGCGACAACGCGAGGGCACCCAGGAGCGCAAGGGCGGCGGCGACCCACGGGACCCAGGACTGACCGCGGAGGGCGAGGACGAGCACACACGGGCTCACGGCGATGGCGATAGCGCCCAGGCGCAACACGTGGGCCACAGTAGCGTGGACCCGGCCCCGGCGGCGCGGGTGCTACGGTGAGTCTGGTGCGGCGGCGCAGCAAACGGGGCCTGGGCGCAGTGGGAGCGCTGGCGTGGTTGGGGCTGTCGGCCTGCGGCGGCGGGGAGCTGGCGACGCGCTGGGTTCCGCCCGATGCGGCGGTGGTGCGGTGCACGACGGCGGGGCGCACTCGGATGCCCCCGGTGCTGCTGGACCTGCCGATACCGCGGGTTCCGACGGGGCTGCTGGGACGGCAGCTGGACCCGATGGCGCTCAACGACATGGGGTTCGAGCGCGAGCAGCCGGTCTGTGCATCGCTGCTGCGACCGGGGGAAGCGCGGATCGATGCGGCCCGTGAGGGGATGACGGGACTGCTGTCGACGTACACGGACATCGGCGGGCAGGCACGGGCGGTGTTTGGGCGCTGCACGTGTGACATCGCGAGGGTGGCCGATGTCGTGGACATGGTGGCGCCGTGTCGCGATGCGCCGCACCGACCGTCGTGCGAGCCGACGGTGACGCAGGTGCAGAGCCTGGTCGAACAGCTGGAGCCGATGCGGGACGCTCTGGCGGGGACGGTGGTGCCGCGGGTGCACTGGCGACTCGCCGGACGCACGGATCGGCCGAGCTGGATGGTCAACCGGCTGACGGAGCTGCTGCCGCGACACTCGGGCGGGGCGACGGTGTTCTTGCCGGGCCAAGCGGTGCCGAGCCGGCACAACCACGTGTTGGTGCGGCGGTTGCTGGAGGTGCCGGGGACGCTGGCGGTGCTGCGACTCGATGGCGGGCGCGCGGTGTTGGTGATCCGCGAGGTCGACGATGCATTGGTCCTGGACCTGCTGACGTACACGCAGGTCGCGGCGCGACTGATGCCGCTGCTGCCTCTGATCGACGAGGCCCAGGCCGAAGACGTGGTGGCGTCACTGACCCGGCCAACGTCGGCATGGTCGGCTCCGCTTCCGCTGGACAAGGGCAACGTGATCCACCTGGACCGTACGGGGCTGGATGCGGTGGATCGCCTGATGCTCGCACTGGCCCCGCTGGCGCAGATTCGCCGACCTCCCCCCTCGCTGGAGCCTCCTGCGTGGACGGCCCGGGTGGATGCGGTGACGCTCCAGGCGGAGTTTGGCCACCTGGGCAAGCGGCTGCGAGCACGGCTGCGACTGAACGAAGCGGGACAGCAATGGGCCCAGACGCTGACGGACGAGCTGCTGGCCTCCGAGGTCGACCGGCTGGACGTGCTGGACACGAAGGCCGAACCCCGACCGGAGTCCGACCTGACGCTGCCGTTCGTGTTGCACCGAACGGCGACGGAAGGGCTGGTGTTCGGGGGACTTCGGCGGACGTCGGCATTCATGCGCCGACTGGAGATGCAGCACCCGGGCGCGCTGGCGGGAACGCTCCAGGAGTGGGACCTGACGATCCCGCCGGGGGCGGTGGGTCCTGGCGGGACGGTACCCCCGGTGCTCGAGCTGAGCGCGTGGGGCGAGAGAATCGCCCAACAACCCCACCGCTTCACGTCGTCGTTCGACAACCAGCGCCAGCATCTCGATCTGGTGCTGACACCCGACTGAGGGAGAAGGACGCCGCGCTCGACCCGGCGCGGGGAACCAGCGAGCTAGGAGTTGTGAGGGGGAGCGGTTGTGGTGACGACCGTCGCGGGAAACCAGCGAGCTAGGAGTCGTGAGGGGCGGCGGTGTTGGTGGCGACCGTCGCGGGAACCAGCGAGCTAGGAGTGA
>JAHZJA010000504.1 GCA_022601155.1 Deltaproteobacteria bacterium
ACCAGGGGGCCTCCACCGGGCGTCAACGACCGGTAGACAGCGAAGGCGTGGCGCGCGGGGGCGGTGCACTGGCGCCACGAGACTTCCCCACGGCCTGCTAGGCTCGACTTTGGCGGTTTTCCATGGGCCACAACGCCGTCAGCGGCAGCTGCCTGGCGAGGCTGCGCTTCGAAGGCGCATCGGGTCATGCGTCGAGGAGCGAAAACACTGCCACAGCGGTCGGGGGTGGTGTTATGGCGCGTGGAAAACCGCCAACGTCGAGGCTAGGCTCGCCGCGCGATGGACAGCACAGACGACGGCCTGCACGCCTGGGCCCGCGGCGACCAGGAGGCCGGCCGTGCGTTCTACCGCCGTCACTGTGCCCGCATCACGGCGTTCTTCGCCCGCAAGACCTCGACCGACGTCCCCGATCTGGTCCAGCGCAGCTTCCTCAAGTGCCTCGAAGCAGCACGGGGCGACACGCCAGTCCTCAACCCGGTGGGCCTGCTGCTGACGATCGCGCGGCACGAGCTGTACGACCACCTCGGTCGGCTCCACCGCGTGGCGATCGACCCCGCCGTCAGCAGCCTCCACGACCTGGGCCCCAGCCCTTCCCAGCAGCTTGCCGAGGACGAACGTCAGCAACGACTGCTTTCCGCCATGGATCGGCTCCCGCTCGATGATCAGCTGGCGCTCGAGCTGTACTACTGGGAGCAGCTGCCGATGGCCGAGGTCGCTCGGGTGCTCGAGGTCGGGCGAAGCGCGGCGTTGAGCCGGGTGCACCGAGCCCGTGCCCGCCTGCGCACCCTGCTGGACGACGCCGTGGGCAAGGCGGGTGCCCCCGAGTTGGTGACCGCTCTGGGCCCCGCACCCCCTCGTCCCGACGACGGTTGAGCCTTTCTCACTTTTTTCGACCCGCCCCTGCGATCGTTGGACGCCTCGCCAGTCATCGTGAGCGGACCAAGACTCATGGGACGCAGCATCCTCTCCATCATCGCCGGGTACCTCACCATGGCCGTCGGCGTGAGCGGCGCGCTCGCCTTCGCCGCCGTACTCGTGTTGGGCGAACTCCCCACCGACCTCGCTGCATTCGAGGCCCCGACCTCCTTGTTGTTGATCGAGCTGGTGATCGCCCTGCTCGCGGCGGCGGCGGGCGGCTACGTCTGCGTGTTCGTGGCGCGTCGCTACCCCATGCGACACCTCGCCGTGCTCGCGACGCTGATGTTGGTGCTCGGAGTGGTCAGCGCAATGCTCGAGGACGGATTCAAGCCGATGTGGTCGCTCATCGCCGTGCCCCTGGTCGCAGTGGCGGGGCTTGGGTGGGGCGGTCACATGCGTGTCAAACATCAACAGCAGTAGCGTGCCCGCGGGAGCCCGAGATCGTACATGCGGTCCTGCCCAGCGGCCAGATCGGCGAGGAGTTCCTCGGCGAAGTCGGAGTCGAGATCGTAGGTGCTGCCGTCGACGTCGATCCCGAAGCCTCAGAGGACTTCGCCATCGAGATCCTCCCGCAGGACGACAACGCCGACGGCGTCCCTCGGCGAGTTTCTCGCCGAGTCGTTCACCATACTCGGCGACATCGAAGCCGGCCTGGTCGAGCCGGGCGACAGCGATCCAGGCGATCGTCAGTACGTCGAAGCCCCCCACTTCTTGGCAGAACTCGCCATCGATGATTCGTCGATGCCGACGGTGACGGCCGCACAGACACCGTCTCGTTTGGGCACGACCCCGCGATGAAGTGCTTCGGAACGTGGACCCTGGCGGGAACCCACTCCTTCTCGAGCTGTGGTGCTTCGTGCTCGTCGAGCTTCTCGGGGCAGGCCACACCCTTCTTCAGTTCCGATCTCGAGAGCATGAAGGCCGGCTGCTTCGACGTATTCACCAAGCGCACGCTCATGCACGAGATCGGCCACACGGTGGGTCTGCGCCACACGGACTGGAAGACACGCAGCAGCTGCACCCCGCCCGGCCCGGCCGAGCAGGAAAACGGCGCCGTTTGGATCGACGGCACCGTCAAGGACACCGCCGAAGACACGTACTCGATCATGAACGCGTGTCAGAGGGACAGGGAGCACGAGTGGTCCGACGACGACCGTACGGCGATCATGGAGCTGTTCGGGGGCTGACATCTGGTCTACGGCGGGAAGGAGTGCGGGCCGTTGCCGCGAGCCGCACTTTCTAAACCCAGGTTCATGCTCCCCCTCGCTCGCCGTGGGAAGGTCCCGCCGTGAGAACATCGAGACTCTCCACCGCTTCGCTGGTCGCAGCGATGCTGCTGGGGGCGCTGTGCCTGATGATCCTGACCAGTGGGGTGAGCCCGCAGTGGTTCGAACAAGTCCACGACCCCGCCGCCTACGCCCATGCGCTGCGTCGCGACGGCAGCTGGCTCCGCACGCTGTTGTTCGTGGACGACGCGTTCATCGCCGCGTACGTCATCGCCTCGGTGACGCTCGCGTCGGCGCTGGCCAACGGGTCTTGGCGCCCGCTGCCCGTGCTGGTGGCCATCGGGGGGGTGGGCGCGGGGGTGCTCGACCTGGCCGAGAACCACCATGTGTTGGGCCTGCTGCGGATCGCCGAGCTCGAGCGGGCGGTGCCCATGAGCGAGATCCTCCGCCGCGCGGAGCTGTCTCAGCTCAAGTGGATGGTGGCCCACCTGGCCTTCACCGCGGTGGGCGTGGCCATGCCTCGATATGGCCACCGAGTGGCTCGGTGGTTTCGGTACTCGCTCATCTTCGTACAATTGCCGCTGGGGGCCGCGGCCTGGGTGGCGACGACCCCCTGGCTGTCCACGACCCTGGGCTGGGGTCGATTGCTGGGATTCGTGGCGGGGTTCGCCGTCATCGCGTGGCTGTACGCCGATCGCGACGCCGCCGACGGAGCCGAGACAGGTGTACCGGGGTAATCCCGAGATACGAGGCGATGTGCTTGGCCGCCACTCGGCCGGCCAGCTGAGGGTGCAGCTGCTCGAACCGAAGGTAGCGGGCCTCGGCGTCCATCCCCAGCAGCTCTCGCTCACGGTCGGCCTTGCGCAGCAGCAGCGCCTCGGTCGCCCGACGACCAAACCGATCCCAGTCGTCCCAGTCCGCCGCCAGTTCTCGCAGCCGTACGAACGGGATGCACAACGCCCGCGTCGGCTCCTCGGCCACGATGTTGGCACTGGACGGACCCTCCGCGATGAGATCGGCCAGCGATCCGGAGATTCGGTCCTCTTCGATGAAGGCCTTGGTGCGCTCGACCCCGCTGCTCCAGCCAAAGTACTCGCGCAGCAGTCCTTGGGCGACGAAGGCGACCTGGGTCGCCGGCTCGCCCGCGCGCAGCAGGTGTTCACCACGGACCAGCTGCCGGGGCCGGGTATGCACCACGGCGGCCGAGAGCGCGTCCTCGCCGAGCGTCGCAACACGGTGCACGGCCCGTCGCAAAGCCTCGACATCGGCAGGAAGCATGAATCCACTGTAGACGAAGTCCGGCCCAGCCGGTGACGCCGGCCGCCGCCACTGAGAACGCCTCGGCCGATGAATCTCATTGCGTATGCCTACGACACACGTCATCAAGGGTTGGAGATCGGAGGCCGACGACCAGCCCGGGCCACCATCCCCACGAGCGGCTTCAGGTTCGGCATCACCATCGCGCGCCCGAAGACCCGGGCGGCTCGCAAGGCCTCGCAGTCGCCGATGCAAGTGCCAGTCGTCGGGGCGGGGAATCGTCAGCGCATCCATGAGCGCGAGCATTGTTGGCAGCCCGAGCGACCGCTGTCGTCAGGAGCTGCCGCCGGCCGCCTTCGGCCATCTCGACCACACTCCTCAGCGCCCCCCAACGACGAAGTGCCCGATGGCACTACGCAAGCGGAAGGGCGACGGCCTTCAGCCCGCAGGCGGGTTGCAGGTGACGCTCGTCAGCTGACCACCGGCCATGTCCGAGTATGTGTACGGGCTGTTGAGGCCCACGAACGTATCGACGGCGTAGGTCACCGGGTCGATCTTGTGCGCCGTGGTGCCGCCGAGCATGACAGCCCAGATGTAGCCGTCGAAATCGACGCCGATGCCACGGTACAGGCCGCCCTCGGGCAGGGGCACGATGTCACCCACGACCATCGTCTCCATGTCGATCCAGCCCACGCCCCCCTGGGTGGCCGTCCACATCCGGCCCAGCTGATCCTGAGCGATGCCCGCTCCACCGGACCCAGGGAGGTTGCCGATTTCGTTGGCCCACATCCCGGTCATCGGATCGTAGCGAGAGCCCGAGTCCACCCACACCCGCCCGCTGGTGTCGACGGTAATCCCGTAGGAGCCGCCGGGGAGGGTCTCGTAGTTCAGGGTCTCGAACTCTACGTGGACGATCGTGCCCGCCGACCAGATGTACATCCACAGGTCGTTGTTGAAGTCGACGGCGCCGCCGTAGGGGCCGAGGGTCGAGCCGCACGTCACGTCGGGCATGTGCACGTCCTCGAGTACGGAGCCCGTCTCCCCGTCGAGGCGGTACACGTGGATCCCATCGGCCCCATCACACGGCCAGGTCCCCCCGGTACCGAATGCAGCCGCGCTCCAGACCGTTTGCTCGTCGTACTCGCAGGTCACGGGGTTGTACACCCCCGACGTCCACGCAACCGGACGCTGGGTCGTCGCCATCGGGAACGCGGTGTGCCACGCGATGCACTCCTCCTCGGCGAACGGCACCATGCTCCCTGCGCCACCCGCCGAAGTGTCGATGATCCCGTTGCCGTTGGCGTCGGTACAGTCCTCGGGCAGGGCGTAGATCTTGGTGACACCGCCCATGCGGTTGGCCACTGCGACCGCTCGCCCGTCGATCGACACGCTCGTTCGCGACGGGTTGCCGCTGTGGTCGGGACGGGTGTAGTAGCGGCCCTCCTCGACCAGCGTCCGGGTATCGATCTTCGAGAGCGTGGACTCGGTGCTGTTGGCGATCCAGATGTAGCTCCACTCCGACTCCCCGCACGCCACCTGGGCACAGCCATTGCCGCCCCCGTCGGGCATGGTGCCCACGTCGAAGATCGGCGGGCTGCCCGTGCCCGGCGAGGTCGTCTCGCCTGCCGTCGCGGTGCCCGCGGCCGTCCCATCGTTGCCCTCGGTACCGCCGCCCGCAGTTGGGCCACGCGTCCCACCGGGGCCCTCCCCCGTCGAGGTCAGACCCGCATCGGCCCCACTGGTGAAGATCGAGTCGTCTCCGGCCGGGTCGGAACACCCTACCGCCAACGGAACCCACGCAACGATCCAACGAAGCTTCATGACCAATCCCCCCGTGACTATCCCGTTTCATGATCGCGGAAATGACCGCGAAGATCCACTCCAACCGGGCCTCTACGATGTGGCGTGAGCTGTGCCCGCGCACCGATCACGGGTGTTTGTCGCGATCGTCGCTATGGTGGTGAGGTCCATGGTCTCTTTGTCGGCGATCGAACTGGCGCTCTCCAGCGCCGCCGCCAGCCCTCCCACGCCCTCACGCTCGATGGCCGCGGTCGCGATGGTGCTGGCCGGCGAACCCCAAGCGCTCGAATTGTGCTTCATCCTCCGCGCAACCCGCGAAGGAGATCGATGGTCGGGCCAGATGGCCTTTCCCGGAGGGCGCGCCGAGCACGACGACCCAACCGCGCGCGCGGTCGCAGTCCGTGAGACCCACGAAGAGCTCGGCCTGCCGCTGCACGGAGCCAAGGTGCTGGGCAGCCTGCCGCCGATCTCGTTGCGCCCCATGGGAGGTGCGATCGGAGTGTTGGCACCCTTTGCGTTCTACGCCGGACGGCAGCGTCCACCGCTTCACCCGAGCGAAGCCGAGGTCGCAGACGCCTACTGGATCCCCCTCGCGCACCTGTGGGATCCGAGCAACAGCCAGACGGTCGACTGGGATTTCCGCGGCCAACCGCTGAGGTTCTCCGGCATTCGATTCCGCGAGCAGGTGATCTGGGGCCTGACCTATCGCGTGCTCACCGAATGGGCGGCCCTGCTCGGGCGCCCCCTGCCCCACGGCTCCGCCAAGCCCACGATGGTCGACCCCAGCACCTCCACCCCGGCCGACCAATCACGCCCGCGCGGCTGAAAGAGGCCGACCGCCAGCTCCCACGCGGCAGTACACGCATGGGGCGTCCATCGCGGCGTCGCTCGGCGCTCGCAGTACGCACGGCACGGCTTCGGCCTCGCCTGTAGCCGTCGAAAGCGCGGGCTTCGCCGCGGAGGCTCCGCTCCCGGGTCTGCACCTCACCGGGGTCGACCCCAAGCGCCCTGTGACCCGCGCGACCCCGCGGCACGCCTCGCTAGTCTCGACTTTGGCGGTTTTCCATGGGCCACAACGCCGTCAGCGGCAGCTGGCTGGCGAGGCTGCGCTTCGAAGGCGCATCGGGTCATGCGTCGAGGAGCG
>JAHZJA010000046.1 GCA_022601155.1 Deltaproteobacteria bacterium
CCGACTCGCTGCGCGGCATCGGCGTAGTCTGTCTCTTGAACTTGAACGACGGCACCGTAGAGGGCTTGGAGCATGAAGGCCTGCCGCTCTTCTCCGTCCAGTATCACCCCGAGGCCTCGCCCGGCCCGCACGACGCCGCCTACCTGTTCTCCGAGTTCGCCGAGACCGTGCGGCGTCAGCGGGCGCAGCGAACCGGAACGTGATCGAGGGAGGCTGGGGCGAAGCCCTCGACGGACTGGCGGCGGCGGTCTTCGACGGAGAGACCGGTCGTCGTCGGCTGTCTCCACTGTTGGCGCGGTGGGACGATCAGGCGGCTCCGCTGCGCGATGAAGACCCCGACTACCCGCGGTGGCAGATGATCCGCGCCGACTGGGCGCTGTGCGATGCGCTGGCCCATGACGCCCGAGGGCCTGGCGACACATGGGCTCGCCGTGCGGTGGCGGGGCAGCTGCCCGGCTGGGAAGGGCGAGCGACCGACGGCGCCGTCGCGGCTTCGGTGGCGGGGCTGTTCGAGGTATGGCCCGGACGGTTGCCGTGGCTGCGCGACTGCGTGGGCGGGCTGTCGGTGGCGCTGACCGATCCTGTGCACCTGGAGCCGACCGGTGATGGCGGGCCGGCGGCGCTGTGGGAGGCCCGGGTCGTGATCGAAGGGGGCAGGGCGCAGCTGTGCCGGCCGCCGCTGCCCTATCCACTCGAGATCTTGAGCATCGTGCGCGACCGTCAGCTGCGACGCTTTGCGCCGGGCGGAGGCCGACCATCGCTGTCGCTGCTGCGTCGGGCTCGACTGCGGTGGCGCCGGGCCGAGCGCGCCGACCCTGCGGTGATGTTCCGCCTGATCGACGACGGATGAGACGGCTCTAGAACCGCATGCGCATCGCCACGCCCGTATGGGTGGCGCTGACGCTGGGGGCCGCGCGCAGGGTCATCAAGGCCTTGCCCTGACGCTCGTAGGCGATGGCGTAGCCCAGCATGCCCGCGCCGGCGGCGATGCCCAGGGCCGCGCCATCGTTGGCGGCCCAGCGCAGCGGTCGGTACCGGCCGATGCAGGAAGGATCGCCGCCGCAGGCCGACTCGTGGCGGAGCAGGGTCCAGTTGGCGCCGAGCATCCACGCCGTCGCAGCACCCACCGCGATGCCGCCCAGGAGCTTGAGCCCGGACCGCTTGCGGATGTCGCCACCCTTGAGCTGCACGTCGCGGGTTGCCGCTGCATTGCCGAGCATGCCGCCCGCGCCCGCGCTGCCGACGACGAACATCGCCATGCCCAGGGCGCTGTACTGGCCCAGCGTAGGGGACAGCTCGGTGGTGTCCGAGCAGGCGCGCGAGCCCGTGCCGGCGTCGATGCAGCGCTGCAGACTCTTGGCGCGCACCCACTGCAGGCCGAGCGCACCCGCCATGCCCAGGCTGCCGACGGCGAACACCCCCACCGCGCCGCGACGGAAGGTCCGCATCGTGCGCAGTGTTCGGGCTGCGTCGTAGGGTGGGGGAGGAGAGGGGCGAACCGGTCCCCAGGTTGGGGCGGGCGGGGAGAGCGTTGGGGCCTGCTGAGGCGCGACGGTGATCACCACCGGTGCCGCACCCGAGTCGACGACGATCGGCTGCGCGGGGCCTTGCGCCCGAGGCGTGGAGGGCTGGGGCGTGGCCCAGCTGTCGCCAGCCTCGAACGGGGGGACCATCACCGTGCGCGGAGCGGGTCCGGGCGGCGGAGCCACGACCTCCCCTGCGACGGCGGGGCCCGGTGCCGGGGCGGGGGCCACGACGTCAGCGGCGGCCGGGGCAGGGCCGGGGGCTGGCGCTGGTGCCGCGGGGGCAACGAGGGCAGACACGAGCGCAGCGGAGAGCATCATCAGGCTGTCGAGTCTGAACCATCACGGTCGACGTTGCCGCGATCTGGACCACACAGAGCGTCCCCGTGGGACCGATTGCGCCAAACGTCGGCCAGCGGTCGCTCAGGGCCCGCCGTCGTCACTTCGATGGGGCATGGAGCGGTGGCTCGGCACGATGCGAGGCGGTACCGCCTGCGGTGGCGCAGCCAGCTCGGTGGTCTCGGCGGGGTCCGGAGCGGGTGCTGGCGGGTCGTTGGAGATCTCCGGGCCACCGATGAGTGCCTCCGGCCGGTGCAGCGGCTCACCCAACACGTCGAGGGGATCGATCGCGACGCCGTCGAGCTTGACCGTCAGGTGCAGGTGCGGCGCCTCGCTGCGACCGGTGTTGCCGACCAGCCCGATGGCAGCGCCACGCTCGACCGGCATCTGGGCCACGACCAACACATCGGACAGGTGGCCGTAGAGGCTGCGCAGACCCTGGCCGTGATCGACCACGACCATGGTGCCGAGGAACGGATCATGACCCACGAAGTCGATCCGGCCCGCGCCGATGCTCAGCACCAAGTCGCCGGGCGTCCCGCGGAAGTCGACGCCCCGGTGGAGTCGAGTGCCGCGCCCGGAGACGGGGTCGACGCGCCACCCGAAGTGCGACGTGATGTGGACGCTCTGAACCGGCCAGCCCAGCCTCGGCTGCGGCCGGTGGGCGTCCAGCCCCGGCAACGCAAACGCGCTCGCCGGCACGACGGGAGGCGGCGTCGCGACCAGGGGCACATCGGGGGGCGACGCGGGGGTGTCGCCGGCGTCGTCGGCCGGGTCGGCGTCCTGGGTGCAGGCCGCTCCAGTCACCAGCATGAGGGCAAGGGCCGCGAGCACGCGTGCCCTGATGCCCCCGCCGTGACCACGCGCCATCGGCACCCGGCCTACGCGTGGCCGGGGCCGTTCGTCAAGGCACCGCTACTCTGGGATGCCGCAGTAGCCGACGTCCGTGAGGCCGGGCGGAGGGTCGTCGAGGGCGACGACGCAGCTCTCGGAGGCGTCGACGCACTGATCGGGGGGGCCCGAAAGCTCGCAGATCGGGGTGCAGCAGGTGTCCATCAAGCACCCGGCGGTGCCGCCCCGGCAGATGAGGCCTGGATTGCAGCTCTGGATCGTGAAGCACGGGTCGCCGTCGGCACCCTGACCGTTGGGCGCACCTGGCATCGCGCACACGAAGTTGTCGAACGCGGCGTAGCACCCCTGTCCCTGCGGGCAGTCCTGCAAGATGGGATCGCAGGTGATCTCGCAGACGGGCAGCGCACCGTCGTTGAAGGCGAAGCACTCGCCGCCGAACTCGCACGGGGTTCCCGGCGAGCAGTACTCGAGGCACGAGCCGATCCCGGTGTTGCCGCTGACGTCGGTCATGCAAAAGAAGCCGGCCGCACACGTGTCGTTGTCCTCGAAACGCTCGCAGGGCTCGCCCCACAGATCGTCGCCGATCACCTCTACACAGTGGGTCGCGTCGACGGTCGCGCCGCCGGGCTCCACCACATAGGACGTGCACTTTTCTCCCTTGGGACAATCCTGTTCGAAGGGATCGCACTGGCCCGTGACACCACCGTCGGGCGGCATCAGGAAGCCACCCGCCGTCTCGTCGTTGGCGGTGTCGTTGCCCTGGGTCCCCATGCCCGTGCCGTTGCCGGATGTGACGGTCTGGCCCGGGTTGGTCGTGGTGGGGGGAGGCCCAAGGGTCCCGCCCGTGGAGCCCATGCCGCCCGAGTCGCCCGCAACCTCGGTGCCGTCGGTCGAACAGCCCGACACCAGTCCCACCGCCAGCACCCACGTCATCCACATTGCTTGCCGCTGCATCTGCCTACCCTCGTCCCGTCGTCGTTCAATCTGGAGTTCCACGGCCCCACCCCGTGGAGTGGCTGGACCGGGCCCTATATTCAACCCGAAACTACCACTCCTGGCGGCGCGATGGGCGGTTTGAGCACTGCGGTCTCGCCTTGTGTACAACGGGGGCACCGATGGCCGACGAACCGTCCCCCTCCGTCACCGTTGAGAATCTGCAGAACGTCACCGTGCTCGGAGCGGGCAGCTGGGGCACGGCGTTGGCCCTCCACGCTGCGCGGCGTGGCCGCCCGACGACCCTGTGGACCCGGCGCGCGGACCACCACGCGGCGATGACCGAGCAGCGCCGCAATACGCGCTACCTGACGGACTTCGACTTTCCGCAGCAGCTGACCACCACCGATGACCTCGGGCAGGCCCTCGATGGCGCCCACATGGTCATCTGCGGCGTTCCCAGCCACGGTATGCGCGCGATGATGGGCCAGGTGGCGGCGTTCTACGCCGCGCATCCCGAAGCCGCGCCGCCGATGTACCTGATTGCGGCCAAGGGCATCGAGGTGGACTCGCTGGCGAACATGCATCAGGTGCTCACCCAGGAGCTGCCTGTTGCGCATCGGGAGCGGATCGCAGCGCTGGGGGGCCCAAGCTTCGCCGCCGAGGTGGCCAAAGGGCTGCCGACCACCGTGGTCGTCGGCAGCGAGCACGAGGGCGTACAGCTTTCGATTCAACAGCTGTTGTCGGGCGATGGTGTGCGGGCCTACGTGACCGACGACATCTTGGGCGTGGAGCTGGGCGGTGCGTTCAAGAATGTCATCGCGATGGCCGCGGGCATCGGAGATGGCGCCGGCCTGGGAGACAACGCGCGGGCCGGGATCATCACCCGCGGCCTGGCGGAGATCAGCCGGCTGGCCATCGCGCTGGGGGCCCTGCCAGCCACCCTCGCGGGGCTCGCGGGGCTGGGCGACCTGGTGCTCACCTGCTGCGGTGGCCTGTCGCGCAACCGCCGGGTGGGGATCGCCTTGGGTCAGGGCAAGAAGCTCGACCAGATCCTCGAGGAGATGGGGATGGTGGCCGAGGGTGTCAAGAACACCAAGTCGGCCCGCCGCCTTGCCCAGCAGCAGGGCGTGGAGATGCCGCTGGTCGCCATGATGTACGCCATCCTGTACGAGGAAATGGCGGTTCCCGACGCCGTCAATGCCCTCATGGGGCGGGCCCTCCGGGCCGAGCGCGGGTGACCCAGATCCTGCCCACGCGGGCCCTTGGCTCCAATTTTGATATCCGCTAGGCTACGCCCGACCTTGAGCAACATCGAGCCCACGCCCTTCGGGGACAAGTATGTGCTCATCGAGCACATCGCGACCGGCGGCATGGCGGAAATCTATCGGGCCCAGTATGCGGGGATCGAGGGGTTCGCCAAGGAGCTGGTCGTCAAGACCCTGCGCGAGGAGTTTGCCGCGCGCAATGAAGTCGTGGAGATGTTCCTCGACGAAGCGCGGATGGCCGCGACGCTCACCCACAACAACGTCGTCCATACCTACGACCTGGGCGAGATCGTGGGCGAGTACTTCATCGCGATGGAGCTGCTCAAGGGCGAGGAGCTGGTCCAGGTGCTGCGCACCTCGATGCAGGTCGGTCGCCCGCTGCCCTTGGAGCTGAGCCTGGGCGTCATCATGCAGTCGTGCGAGGGCTTGCACTACGTGCACGCGCGCACCAATGACAGCGGACAACCGCTGGGGCTGGTCCACCGCGACATCAACCCCACCAACATCCACGTCGGCTACGACGGCACCTGCAAGATTCTCGACTTCGGCATCGCGGCCACCCGTGCGTCGGCCGTGGCGAAGAAGGGGCAGGTCGCAGGCAAGCTGGCGTACATGGCCCCCGAGCAGCTGCAGGGCGCCAACATCGACCATCGGGCGGACATCTTCGCGCTCGGGGTGGTGCTGTACGAGATGTGCCTGGGGCGTCGGCTGTTCCGCGGCCGCCGTGAAGAGGTTGCCCGTCGGGTGCTCGAGGGCGACATCCCGCCCCCGACCTTCGTCAATCCCAAGTTCCCGCCCGCTCTCGAAGCCATCATCATGAAGGCGCTCGAGGTCGACGCCGCCGATCGCTACCAAAACTGCGACCACCTGTTCCGGGCTCTCGAGGGGTTCTTGCAGGAGGAGGGCCTGGCGTGGACCCCTCGCAAGCTCTCCGCGATGATGGTGGAGCTGTTCGGCGAGGGGGCGCCGGCCAAGGTCAACTACGACGACCAGTACGACGACCTCGACGACGAGGCGCTCGACTTCGAGGACTTCGATCGCATCGACGACTCGAGCGACGACGACGAGCCCCCCGAGTGGGCGAAGAATCTCGGCGGTGAGGCCGATGCCCCCGCGGCCAAGCGGCGGGCGATGACGCTGGGCAACATCGAGGCGATGGTGGCCCAGGGCAAGCTCGACGAGTCCGGCCCCAACCCCCGCGTGTCCGGCGGCCCGGACCAGGACGGGGTCGTTCGCCGACCGACGAGCCCCCGAGGTTCGGGCCACCACAAGATCGTGCCCGTCGGCGAGGCCGAGGTCGTCCAGCGCTCGCGCGGCGGTAGCCGGCCCAACCCCAACAAGCGCCGCACGCCCTCGGGGCCGCAAGCGTCGCTGCGCCGACCCACGCGCAACACCGGGCGGCACACCCCAGGCACGGGCCGCCACGGCGCCCTCCAGGCCACCGGACCCCTGGCTGCGGTCAACTCCGACGCGGTCAGCGGACGGACGTTCGGCCACACCGTCGTCCAGCACAAGAAGGGCAGCAACGTGTGGATCTGGCTCGTTGCGGCGGTTGTCGTGGCTGGCATGGCGTACTTCGCCTACACCCTGTTCACCTCGAAATGACCGGCAGCAGCGCCATGGCGACCAACGGCAACGGGCTACCCACCTGGAACAAGTTCGCCGCCTTCCAGGTCTTCGGCGACTACGCCCCCATGCAGGGCTTTCGCGTGATGGTGCAGGTGGGCCCCGCGCCCGCGGCCATCGACGGCCTGCTGGAGTCGCGTGCCGCCTCGCACCAGGTGCTCGACCCCGAGCTGGCCCACGCCACCCTGCGGGCGGGCCTGGGCTTGCTTCGCACCGGGATGGTGAGCTTCGCCTACGCGACGGTCGAAGAGGTCATCGTGATCCTCGACCCCCAGGCGGCCGCGTCGCAAGGGGCTCCCATCGAGATTCAGAACCGACTGGTCTCCGACTACTCGGCGTCGCTTTCGTTGTTGGTGGGCCAGCCCGTGGTGGCTGGGGCCAGGATCTACGAGGTACCGGACGTCGAAGTGGCCCGGCGCGCCCTGGTGGCGCTGGCCGAAGACGTCGAGGAGGCCACCCCGTTGCGCAGTGCCATGTGGCTGGGGGCCCAGCTGCGGGGGCGTGGCCAGCCGTTCCATCCTTCGATGGTCGAGACACTCGAAGAGCAGAGCCATCTGTTGCAGAGCAACGGCATCGACATGGATGCGTTGCCCGCGTGGTGGTGGCGAGGCATGGCGGCCGCCCAAGCCACCAGCGGCATCGAGATCTACGACGACCTGCCTGGCGGTGACGAGCTGGGCAACCTCGTCGTCGAGTGACGGCGCAGACTACCGCGCCGGGCCTCTACATCCACGTGCCGTTTTGTGCGCGTGCGTGCCCGTACTGCGATTTCGACTTCGAGGTGGGCCGAAGCCCGGACGCGACCGCGTTCGTGCAGGCCCTCGAGCGCGAGCGCACCCACCGTGGCATCGAGACCGGGCTGCCCGTGCGCACCGTGTATCTGGGTGGGGGCACGCCCAGCCAGCTGGGTGCGGCCGGCCTGACCGGGCTGCTGGCGTGGGTGGCGGACCGTTTCGACCTCACGGCGACGGTGGAGCGCACGGTGGAGCTCAACCCGGAGCACGTCGATGGACCGCTGTTGCACGCGCTCGTCGACGCCGGAGTGCATCGCGTGTCGATGGGGGTGCAGTCGCTGCTTCCCGATGCCCTGGCCACGCTGGGGCGGGTGCATCAGGCACGACAAGCGACCGCTGCGTTGCGTGCCGCGGTCGCGGCTGGGCTGCAGGTCTCGGCCGACCTCATCGTGGGGTGGCCGGGCCAGCGCCCGCAGCAGGTTCGCGAGGAGGTCGAGGGCCTGCTCGACACCGGGATCGACCACGTGTCGATCTACGCGTTGACGATCGAGCCCGGCACACCATGGACGGCCCTCGTCTCGCGGGGCCGCCGTTCGATGCCGGACGCCGATGCGCAGGCCGAGTGTCTGCGTGCGGCCGAGACCCGGTTGATGGACGCGGGCCTGGAGCACTACGAGGTGGCCA
>JAHZJA010000505.1 GCA_022601155.1 Deltaproteobacteria bacterium
ATCAGACTCACCACGATCACTCTCATTACAGAATCTCGGACAAGGGGCTAGCAGTGGACCTACTCGAATATCAAGGCAAGCAGTTCTTCGCCTCGTACGGCATTCCCGTCTCCGACGGCGAAGCGACCGGCGACGTCGACGCTGCTGTGGCCATCGCCGATCGGGTCGGGTACCCGGTCGTCGTCAAGGCGCAGGTTCAAGTCGGAGGTCGCGGCAAGGCCGGCGGCATCCAGCTGGCCGACGACGAAGCCGCGGTGCGCGAGCTTGTCGATCGCCTCCGACAGTGTCGAGGCACCAATGCCCATGTGCTTGGCCAGGGGACCGGGAGCCCGCGCCTGGTCTCGGCTCAAGTGTCCCAGCACCACCGACTCCCGATCGGACAGTTCGTCGGCGCGACCGGTGTGCTTGGTGTGGCAGTGGTACCAGATCTGCGGGTACGCGCGCTGGATACGCCGGATGAGGTCGTCGCTCGACACGACGTCCATGTTGGCCAATCGAAACCGTTCGTCAAACCGAAAGATTCGCGGCGGCAGGCGTGCGGCGCTCGTCTCGACACCGGCCGTCCTCAGATCGGCGGCGGCGAAGGGCCGGCACCATGAGCAACCACCAGCCTGGGGCCCACCGTTGGCCGGGAGCAGCGACGGTGCAGCGACCCTCGTCGTCGGCGAAGATCGAGGTGTCGACGCAATCGCCCCCAAAGCACCCGGGAGGGAGAAGGTCCACACCGCTTCGGCCCCGAACCCACACCAGGGCCGCAAACGGAACCCCGTACCATCCACCGTCGCCGCATGGGGTCTGGCCCCGCGAGGTGACTCCGGCCAGACGCAGCTGTCCGTTGCCCAGCTGCGTGATCGCGGGTCCGCCCGAGTCGCCCGAGCACGTGTCGCGGTTGAAGCCGCCCGCGAAGAACTCGAACCCCAGCCTGGTGAACCGGTCGATGGTGGTGGTGACCTGGCGCTTGGGCTGGGGCCCTGTGCCCAGCGACTGTCCGGAGGGGTCGTCGGTACCGAAGCCGACCAGGCGCACGACATTCCCGACGCGCATGGTCTCGTTCCACTCGGCCTGGTTGGTGATCGGTACGATGTAGCCGTCGGTCGGCACATAGACCTCGGGCAGCACCACGTAGGCGAAGTCGTAGGTCTCCTCGGTGCACGGATCGCAGTACTGGTTGTGGATCGCGAAATCGGTGGAGACCATGGTCATCCCCGAGGTGTCGCGCCCGAAGTGAACGGTGATCGAGGTGTCTTCGCGCAGGTCGGCGAAACAATGAGCCGCCGTCAGCACCAGCTGCGGTGCGACCACGGTGCCCGAGCACAGCCGACCGCCGTCGGTGCGCAGGGCCACCACTGCATCGAACTCGTCGACCGCGGTGGGAAAACCACCAATGATCGGATCGGGGTCGGAGGGCTCGGGTCCGAGACCCTCGGGTTCGCCCGCGGCGGCAGTGCTGGCACCCAGCAGCGCGCACGGCAGCACCAGCGCCGCGAGACGGCCGGAGCGAGCGAAGCGGCGCGAGGAGGTCATCGCGGGTGTCGGCGTCGGGTCGCCAGCAGCAGCAGCGAGAGGAACATCCACGAGGGCCCCGGAGCCTGCGGCGACGACACCACGGCACAGCGCCCCTCTTTGGCGGACGGCGGACTCATGTCGAGACAGTCACCCTCGGCGCAATCGTTGGGGAGAAGGTCGATGCCGGTCTCGTCGCGAACCCACGTGAGCGCGGGGAACGGAGTGCCGTAGAATCCACCGTCGCCGCACGGGGAAGAGCCCCGCGAAGTGATGCCGGCCAGTCGCAGGGTGCCGTCGGACAGCCGCACGATGGCGGGGCCTCCCGAGTCGCCCTGGCAAGAGTCGCGGCCGTCACCCCCGGCGAAGAACTCGAGCCCGAGCTCCGAGAACCGCTTGATCGAGGTGGTCACGACCCGCTTGGTGCCCAGGCCGCCCATGGGGTCGTCGTCGTCCGGGTCTTCGCCAAAACCAACGAGGACCACCTCGGCGTTGGTCTGGATAGCCTCGTCCCACTCGTCTTGAGCGGTGAGGGGGAGGATGAACCCATCGGGCGGCGTGAAGTCGCGGTTGAGCACGATGTAGCCGTAGTCGAAGATGTCCTCGCGGCAGGTCTCGCAGAAGTCGGGGTGTGCCCCGAAGCTGAACGCCTCGAAGGCCATCTCGGTGCGGAGCTCGTTGCCGAAGTAGATCGTCAGCTCGGACAGCGCCGGAAGATTGGCGAGGCAGTGACCCGCGGTGAGGATGAGCCGCGGGGTGACCACGGTGCCCGTGCACAGGCCCGACTGGCTGGTCAGGATTGCTACGATCGCGCCGTATTCCTCCTCGCCGGTCTGTTCTCCACCGACGATCGCCTCCGGGGGGGGCGGTGTCGTGCCGAGCGACGCTTGCGCGTTCGAGCCGGAGGGGGCCAGCGCCAACACCAGCGCAGCAGCGGTTGCAGCAACGAAGGCCATGCGGTTTACAAGCATAGCAACAACCCCGCGCCGCGCTGCTGTCCGGAGTGGGGTCATTGTCGGGGGGTGCCGTAATCGCCCGTGAGGGGCGATCGACGGCGTGTGTGACGACGGTGTCCCATCGCACGGTGACAACGCTGGCCCGTCGCGATCGTCGATCCGCTGCATCGCGAGGTCTCGGTACAGCGTGGTAGGCTCGCCTCGTGACCGAATCGCGAGGTGGGCGAACGACGGGGGCCATCGCGCTGGCGGTATCGATTGCCATGCTGCCGGGGGTGGCCATGGCGAGCGGTTCGAGCGCCGTGCGACCGATGATCACGGCTGGGCCGGGGTTGTCTGCAGCAATGCCTGGGGCCTGGACCCAGGCCTTGATGGCCAAGAAGAAAAAGAAGAAGTCGGCCAAAGGCACGCTGACGCCCGAGGCCGCTGAGCCCAAGCGCGACGCGATTCGGGCCGCGGTTGCCAGCGACGTCGAGTCCGAGAGCTGGGACGCGGCCGCTTCGGAGACCGAGACCAACGCCGCGCTGTTGGGCGATCCGATCAGCTACCAAGAGGCGGCGGAGTTTCGCTACAAGCAGGCCGAAGCCGACCGAGATGTCGATGCGGCCAAGCAGGGAATCGAGGACGCGCAGATCGCCCTCGACATTCTGCACTATTACGACGCTGTGGCGTCCGGTGAGGCCAGCAGCAACTGGAAGGTGATCGACCCGTCTTCCGCGGGCTCCCTGATCTTCGACACCGAGGCGCTCATCGCCCGGACCGAAGAACTCATCGAAGAGATCGAGTCCGACGACGACGATGTCGGATCGGGCGCGGGTGCCGGCGCGGGCAAGGCCACCAAGGAGCGAAAGAAGCGCGAGACCAAGCCGGGTACGGTGATGATCGCGGTGGGCTCGGCGGCGACCCTCATTGGGGCCGGCGGTCTGTCCATGGTCGGGGCGGGCATGGCCATCAGCGCCCAGAAGCAAAACGAGGTCGAAGAGCAGGTGCTGCCCGACGACCAGGACGAGGTCACGCGGCTCGATCGCGAGGGCAACCAAGCCAACCTCATCGCCTACATCGGCGCGGGCGTGGCGGTCGCGGGACTCGGGGCGGGGATTACCCTCATCGTCATTGGCGCCAAGCGACGCAAGGAAGCCGGCAACGGCCCATCGTCGGCGAGCCTGCAGGTGGTGCCCGCGCTGTCCCGTCGATTCTCGGGGCTTGCGGTTCGCGGCCGCTTCTAATCGCCGGGGTCGCGGCCCCAAACGGGCTCGACCCTCGGGGGAATGCCGTGCCCGACGTGTAGTGGTGCGCACGCAGCTGCGCGCCGCGTGTCCTGCGAACGGCCGTGCACTTGGATCGAGCCCACGCTTCGACCTTTTGCAGGTTTCGTCACCGCCTCAAATGCGGTAGATGAATCGCGAACTATGACCTACCACGGAGCATCGATGACGACCTTCGGTTTGGGGCTGCGCCACGGCGTGGCGGGGGTGACGATCGCGGGACTGCTGGCGCTGTCGGGTTGTGCTGGGGACGACGCTGGGTCCGGCGACACCATGAGCATGATGATGACGTCGACGGGCGGTGCCGACAGCACGGGTGTTGCGGCGGCGCCTACCCACGACGCAGACATTCAGCCCATTTGGGACACGCACTGCGTCACGGCATGCCACGAGGCTGGCGGCGAGTGGTCGCTGGTGGACATGGCCGAAGGCAATGCCTACGAGGCGCTCGTCGGGGTGATCTCGATGCAGGGATCGGGCTTGGCGCTCATCGAGCCCGGCGATGTCGACATGAGCTACCTGTGGCACAAGATCAACTTCACCCAGGCCGACGCCGGGGGTGGTGGTCTCAACATGCCCAAGCCTCCCGCGGGTGGTATGGCGACGGTGATGACCGACGACGAGATCGAGACGATCCGCGCCTGGATTGAGGGCGGCGCGGTCGAGTAGACCGCATGGACTCGCGGCCCACGGCCCTTTGGGGGGCGCCGTAGGCCGCAGTCTCGGCGAGATGATCAGGCGGGCGTCGACTCTTCGGCGGCCGCTTCTTCGTTGGTTGGCGCAGCCGCGATGACGGTGGCACCCAGCTCGCGACGAGCATCGACGAACGTGGCGCTGGTGGCGAATGCCAACAGGTCGCGCAGGTCGTCGTCGTGCTCGGCCCACTGGCGCAGGGACTCGCCGTGGGGCTCGGGGTCGCCGTCGTTCATCACCCGCAGCGCCGCGACCAGCTCGCCGCACAACGCCAGGCCCACCCGGTTGCCTCCACGGCGGATCCACGCCCGCCAGGTCGGGCTGTCGAAGGGCTCGCTCTCGTGGGCCTTGAACAGGTTGCCGAGGCGTCGTGAGACCTTCATCGGCAGCTTGCGAGACAGCTCTGCCGACAGCCGCGCGATGCCATCGTCGTCCTCGGTCTGCCCGTGGTGGCGGCGTCGTTTGTGTCGGGGATGAAACGCCTGGAACGCCGCCGACAGCAGCCGGGCCAGCGATAGACGTCGCAATCCCAGGGCGAACACGGCCTCGGGTCGGGTGAAGTAGATGGCGCGGCCCAGCGAGAACCGCAGCTCGTCCATGCTCTGGGCGTTCCAGGCGCGGGCGTCGGCCAGGATGATCGGCGGGTTTTGGCAGCGCACGTGGAAGTAGCCGCCGTCGCGCGCGGCATCGGGGCGCTCGCCGTCGTGCTCGTCGGGGAGCGCGATGGCGTCGACCAACGCGACCTTGGCCTGACCCAGGCGCTTGAGCAGCTCCGCCCAGGTCTGCGACACGAGCCCTTCACCGAGGGGAGAGATTCGGGAATCGGGGGGGACGTTGATTCGCGGGAGGTGCTCGGCCAGCAACGAGCTGCCTCCGTGCCACAGCTCGAGCAAGGCCTCGTGGACTCCGCCGGCCGAGGGAGGCTCGGGTCGCAGCTGCGCGAGCCAGTCTTCGGAGACCGGGCCCTCGGGCGGTTGGTGCCGGACCTGGTGGGCGGCGAGGAACTGCGCCGCATCCTGGTGCTCGGGGTCGACCATCGACAGCACGGCATACAGCGCGAACGCGTTGTCGAGCTGATCCATCTTGGCGTGGTGACCCGCCAGCGCGGCCAGGCTGGGGATGCACAGCGGATCGTGGTCGAGCAGACGTCGATGGTTGTCCATCGCCGCTTCGTCGTCGCGGCCCAGATCGGCATACAGCTGCGCCAGGTGGTGGCGCTGTGCGGCCCCCAATGCGTCGGGGGCCAGCGCCGCCGCCCGCTCGAGGGATGCGATGGCCTTGGTGGGCTGGCTGCTCTGGAGCTCGGCCAGCCGCAGCAACAGCGTGATCCGATTGCGGCGTTCTTGCTGGTCTCCGTCGTCGCGGCGGGCCTTGAAGAAGCTCTCGACCAGCGGCTCGATCTCCTCGACGCGGTCGGTGGCTCGCAGCACTTCGGCGTAGGCCAGCACTGCCGCCGAGGAATCGGCGACGACCTGGCGGGCCTTGAAGGCGTAGCGCTCGGCCAGCTCGAGGCGCTCACCCGCGGTCAGGGCCAGGCGCACCCCCTCGAGCAGCAGATCGTGTTGCACGTCCACGGGGATGTCCTCGTGGTGGAACAGCCGCTCGAGCAATCGCAGCGCGGTCACGGCATCGCGCTCGGCGGTGTGGCGGAACGCGGCCTCCCACGCCCCACGCTCGACCAGCGCGGCTTCATGACCCTCGGCCAGCTCGAGCCCGCTGCGCAGGGCCAGCAACGCCGACTGGCGCAGCTGGTCGGGCGAGACGGCCGGCTCGGCCTCGTGCGCGTCTTCTACGGCCGCGGCCGCGTCGTAGTGGAGCAGGGCGGCGTCGACGAAATGCTGGGCCCGGCCGCGCAGGTCTTCGGTCTGGCGGGCGAGGCTCAGCGCGTGGCGGGCGGCATCGACCCACTCCCCGCGTTCCTGGCACATCACCACCAGGGGTTCGAGCGCCGAGACGTTGTCGGGATCGACCTCGGCGGCGCGGCGGTAGCGGAGGTACACGCCCTTGGGGTTCTTCTGCGCCTGCTCACTGAGCGCGGCCAGGACGAACGTATCGCTGACCAGGCGTCGTTGGTCGTCGCTGGCGGGCTGCTCGGCGAGGCGTTGCTCGATCTGCTCGGCGGCGGTGACCGCATCACGATGACGCTGGGCGCCGTGTCGGTTGCGAACCACCGCGGCCCGGATCTCGAGGTTGTCGGGGTCGTGGCGCAGCGCGGCGGTGAGGCGGCGGTACGCCTCGCCCGAGCGCTCGGTGCGTTCGAGGACCTCGGCCAGCAGCACCAGCGAGTCCACGAGCTCCGCCTGGCGACTGGCCAGGGCCAGCGCTTCGACGGCGGTGGTCAGCAGGTGCTCGGCGTCGGGGAGCTCGTCGGCCTGGATGAGGATCCGTGCCAAGCCGACCTTGGCGCCCGCGTGCTCGGGGTCTTCGCGCAGGGCGGCATCGAAGCGCTCACGGGCCGCCGTCATGTCGCGGGTGCTCTGGTACGTGATGCGCCCCATCTCGGCCAGCAGCAGGGCGCGGATCGAGGGGCCCTCGACCTCCGCCAGCTGCTTGTCCATGAACGCCATCGCGCCGTCGATGTCCCCGTCCTCGACCCGCAGCTCCACCAGACCCTCGAGAGCGGCGGCCAGGCGGCGGGTGTGGTCGGGGTCGTCGGGCTTGCGCTTGGCATCGGCGAGCACCCGGGAGTACAGCCGCAGCGCACGTGGTCCGTCGGAGAGCTCGCGCTGGACGACCCGCGCCGCCTCGAGCTGATCGTCGGGGTTGCCGCGGGCCATGAGGGCATCGGCGAGCGCACTCGGGTCGCGCAGCGTGGTGGCCAGCGCGACCCGGCGATCGAGCAAGCGGGTGTCGGTGGGGTGGTGCTCGAGGGTGGAGTCGAGCACCTGCTGAGCGCTGCGGGCGTCGCCGCCTTCGTCGGCCATGACCTCGGCCAGGCCGAGGGCCAGATCCAGTGCGCGATCGGAGGTCGGGGGCAGCGACGCCAGGTGCTCGCGCAGCAAGGTCACGCTGTCTTCATAGCGACCGGCACTGCGGTACTGCCTGGCGAGGGCCACGGCCACCTCGTCACGGTCCGGGGCCTGGCGCCGCAGGTCCTCCAGCGCCGCGATGGCGGCATCGGTGTCCGACAGTCCCTCCTGGAGAACCTGGGCCTTGTCGACCAACAGCGCGATGCGAGTGTCGCGGTCGTCATCCTCCAGCAGCTGCAGCCGTCGATCGATGACGTCGACCAGACCCTGGTGGTGCCCCAGGGTTCGCAGCAGGCGTTGCTGCACGGTCAGGGCTTCGTCGAGAAGTCCCTCGGGGATGGACTCCGTCGGGGCCTGCGTGACCTCTTGAATCGTCGACAGCGCCCGCTCGGGCAGCGTGAGTCGTTGCTCGTAGATGAGCGCGGCCTCGGCCAGATGGCGCAGGTGGAAGGGTTCGTCGTCGAGCACGCTCCACGCGGTGCGCATGGCCTCGATCGCGGGCTGCCAGCGCTCGAGCAGCTGGAGCACGTCGATGAGGGCCTCGTGGGCGGAGCGCTGGCGGGGGCACTGCCGCACCAACAGCTCGAGGTGGTCGGCCGCCTCTTCGGCTCGCGACAGCCGCTCGATGAGCATGGATGTCAGCTCGAGGCTGCGCTCGACGAGGGTCTCCTCCGGCCAGCTCTCGCGTTGGGCATCGATGAGCTCCGCGAGGGCTTCGACGTAGTCGCTGGGGCGATCGTCGGTGGCGTAGATCCGCAGCAGGCTGGTGAGCGCATCGACGTGGCGGGGAGAGACCTCGAGCACGGCGCGGTAGCAGGCCTCGGCCGCACCGAGATCGTCGCGGGTCTCGTGCAACGCGGCGATGCGCATGTTCTGCGACACCAGGTGGCCGGGCAGCGTGGCTTCGCCGAGCAGCCGCTGGTAGGCCTGGAGCAGTCGGTCGAGCACGTTGTGGCGCTCGGCCAACGAGATCAGGCTCTGCAGTGCGGGCGGGTCTTCGGGAACGACCAACAGCCCGCGCTCGTGCGATTGGAATGCACGCTCGAGGTTGTCGGCGCCTTGCTCCCACATCCGCGCGAGCACCAAGCACACCTCGACCTGGGCCTGACGATCGCGGGTTGGTGCACCCGCGTAGGTCGCCGCCACTTCATCCCACGCGCTGGCGACCCGCGGGCGGGTGGGCAGCACGTGGCCGGCGAGGCGGGGGACGGGGGGCAGGCCCGCGTCGGGAAGCCGAGGGGGCGGCGGCGGGGCCGAGGGCCGCACGCTGGTCCGGGTGCCACTATCGGGCTTGGGCGACGACGGCGAGATCGTACCCGCCGCGGTGGTCACGGTGGCTTCGGCGTCGCCGGTCGCATCCATCTCGAGGAGCTCGACGTCGTCGAGCTCCTCGATTTCCTCGATCTCCATCGTGCCGGACGATCGCACCGGGCTGGGACTACCGGGCGGCGGAGGCGGAGCCCCAGCGACGCCAACCATCGCGGGGACGGTGCCCTGGCGCACGACCGGCTGCGGTGTGGCCTCGGGTACGGGTGCGGCCTTCGAGTTCGTCTCGGGTCCTTCGGTGACGACCGACACGCTGACCTCCGCGGTCACCGTCCGGAGGATGGCCTCGGGGCTCGAGACATCGAGCCTGGGGGCGAACGGGGAGGGTGCTTGCTCGAGCAGGGCGTGGGGATCGAGCCCGGTGAGCCCCCAGCTGCGCAGATCGGTGAGCTCGGGGATCACCACCACCGGCTTCAGCAGCGGATCCTTGGGTACCGGCGGCGTGTGGTAGGCGCCGGTGTGCTCGGCGAGCCGCCAGATCGCGCTGTGGGTGGCGTCGAGATCCTCGCCGAAGACCGGTAGCTCGGGCTCGCGGCGCCAGGCCTCCAATCGAGCGCGCAGCGCATACTCGGGGCGCTCGAGCGGGCCCTCGTACAGCTGCGCCAGGCGGCGCAGCAGCGAGGCCTCGGCCGGGGGATCTCCGGTGGCCATGTCCAGCCGCCACGCGGGCAGGACCAAGAACACATCCCAGGCGTCGCCGTCTTCAGCCAGGCGCTCCAGCTCCACCAGCGCCTGATCGTCTTCGGGACGGAGGTGGGCCACGCGAAGCCACTCGGCCATCGCTCCCCGATAGTCGCCCTGCCGCAGCTCGCGGATCTCGGCGCGTTCTTCGAGCAGCCGTTGGGTCTCGTCATCGGTGCGACTGCGAGCGAGGAGTCGCTGCAGCACCGCCAGGTGCAGCAAGGCTCCCACGGCGGGCACGTCTCCGCTGCGGCGCTGGTCGACCTGCTCGCTCAGCGTGCGGATATCGGGCAGCAGCACGCCGCCGCCGGGGTCGTGCGGCAAGCCAGATGCCAACACCCGCAGCGCGCCCAGGGGATCCTCGAGGCGCTGGTCGAAGACTTGGGCGGCCTCGCGGAGATCGGACAGACCTTGAGTCGCCGCCTGCCCTTCGAACGCCTCCTTGGCGCGCAACAGGTGGTGGTTGGCCAGCTGGGCCCACAGCCCGTGCCGCTGTGACAACGACAGCAGCCGGTCGATCGCCACGTGGGCCAGCTTGGGGTCGCGCTCACGGAGCTCCACCCAGGCCAAGCGCAGCCACTCGAACGCCTTCTCCGGGTCGTCGAGCTCATCCTCGTAGATCTTGGCGATGGAGGTGCACGCGGCCAAGCGCCCCTGGTCGGAGACGGCGCGCTCGAGTCGGCTGCCGTGTAGCTCGATCACCGCGGGCCACAGTTTGTGGGTGCGGGCGGTCTTCTCCAGGCGGACCGCGACCGCCTCGTTGTTCGGGTGGTGCCGATGCGCCCGCTGCAGGTAGGCCACGGCGCGGGGGGGATCATCGAGGTGCTGCAGCGCGAGATCGGCCGCTTGCAGCAGCCGGTCGACCAGATCGAAGGCCCCCGACTCGATCGTCCCCCGGCGTTCCTGGACGACGAACTCCTCCTCGAACACCCCCAGCAGGGGATTCCACAGGCGGTGGGCGTCGGCCAGCTGCCGCAGCCGCGTGTCCGCCTTGGTCGCGTCGCGACCGTCTTCCACGGCCACGAAGAAGCCTCGTCGCGCCCAGTCGAACGCCTTCTCCACATCGCCGTAGCGCAGCTCGGCAACCTCGGATGCCTCGAAGCACACCTCGATCTGCGCCGAGATGTCGCTCGAATTGCTCATGTGGACGAAGCGCTCGTCGAACAGCCCCAGCAGCTCGCGCCAAAGCGAGTGCTCGCGGGCCACCCGGCGGGCCTGGTCGAGCACGCTCGCGGCGTAGTGGTCGACGGCCAGGGCCCGCCGCAGCAGGTCCAGGGCCCGGGCACCGTCGCCGATCTTCGTCTCGGCGATCTCACTCATGCGCACGAGCGTCGCGGTGCGCGGCTTGGGATCGGGGAGCCTGTCGAAGCGGCGCTGCAGCGAGGCCAGCGAGCCTTCGAAGTCGCCGATCTCGACCTGGAGCCCTGCGACGGTCTCGAGGTTGTCGGTATCGTCCGGGAACTCGTCCAGCAGTCGGGCGTAGGCGGCCAGGGCCGCGGGCTTGTCGTCGAGTCGCGACAGCCAGGTGGTGGCGATGGTCTCGTACAGCTGATGGCGCGCATCGGCGTCATCGGTGGCCAACAGCACCAGCTCTGCCTGTCGCACCACATCGCGGTGTCGGCTGCCGCGTTCGAACAGCTCGAGCAAGGTGCGGGCGACCTCTTGGTTGCCGCGGGCAGCGTCGGTCTCGGCCAGCTGCTCGAGCAACTGCACCGCTCGCACGGGATCGTCCAGCTGCTCGGAGAGGATCTCGCTGCGCTCCCAGGCGATGCGGAAGGCGTCGTCGTTGGTCTCGGCCAGCCCCTGCAGCCGGCCGAGCACCTCGACCAGCGGGCTCCACGATTGCTCGGCCCGGTATAGACGCACCAAGGCTTCCAGCGCCCCGCGATGATCGGGCCGGCTGCGCAAGACCTTCTCGAAGCAGCTTCGGGCCAGCTCGGCGTCGTCGAGCGACGACTCGGCCAGGTGAGCCAGACGCAGGAGGTAGTCGACCTGGCGGATCTCGGGGGTCTGCGACGCTCCGGCCGACTTGCGCAGCAGGGTCCCCAGTTCCTCGTAGCGGCCCGAGGTCTCGTACAGCGAGACGACCTTGTCGGTGACCTCGAGGTTACCGGGCAGCAGCTCCAGCAGCTCGGTCCAGATCGAGGCCGCCTGATCTTCGTCGCCCAGCTCTTGCTCGGCGACCCGCGCCATCCGACGCAATATCTTGATGCGGGTGTCCTTGTTGCCGGCCTGGTCCAGCTCGCGCTGGAGCGCACGGACCAGCTCGGGGTAGCGCTCGCCCTCCTCGAGGATCTGCTGCAGTCGGACCAGCGCCTCGCGGTCGGCCGGGCTGCGCTCGAGAATCGTCTCGCACGCCCAGATGGCCTCGTCGGGCGCTTCGAGCTCGTGGTGCCACAGCTCGGCCAGCCGACGCAGGAGGGTGCTCTGCTCGGTGGGGCTGCGCGAGCGCTCGTACTGCTCGCGCAGCAGGTCGGACACCTTTTGGTAGTCGCGCGCTCGGTCGTACAGGGCGGTGAGGGCTCGGGTGGCTTGGACGTCCCCCGGCGACAGCTCCAAGATCTCGCGATACAGCTCGATCGCTCGCTCGGGGTTGACCTGTCGGTCGCGATAGACCTGGGTGAGGCGCTTGAGGATGTCCAGGCGCTTGCGCGGGTCGACCGTGCGTAGCAGCTCCGCCTCCTGCACCCGCACCATGTTGTCCCACATGCGGGCGCGCTTCTCGATGCGCGCGATGGCCTTGGCGGGACGGCCGTCGCGTCGGTACAGCGACGCCATGCGCTGCCAGGCATCGAGGGCGCCGTCGATGTCGCCGAGCCTTCGCTCGCAGATGTCGGCCAGCTCCACGAACTCCTCGGCAAATGCCGGGTCGTTCAGCGGGCTGTCTTGATCCTCGTACGCGCTGGCCTGCTCGATCTGGTAGAGGATGAGATCACGCAGGTGCGTCCAGTTGTGCTTGCGACGCCAGTGCTCCTTGTAGCCTTCGAAGGCGGCCGGGTTGAATGGCTCGCGCTCGAGCACCCGGTAGTAGAAGACGGCGGCACGCTCGTCGTTGCCCAGGTCGTCGCGGTAGATGTTGGCGGTTCTCAGCAGCACGGTGGCCGGGAGATCGGCCGGCATGCGATCGGCTCGGGCTTCGAGCAGCGAAGCCAGTGCGTGCACGTCTCCGGTCGCCTCGTAGATCTGCTCGAGCCGACGCCAGGACTCGCCGTCGGGAGTCTCGTGGCGGCTGGCTTCTTCGAATAGCTGTCGGGCTTCCTCGCGGCGAAACAGGCGCGACTCCAGCAGGTCGGCCCGGCGCAGCAGCAGGGGCACCGCATCGGCTCCCACGTCGTACAGCAGCCACTCGCGGTAGAGATCGTCCAGCGCCAGCCAGTCTTGAGCGTCGACCAGCGTGCTCTCGAGCGCCGCGGCGGCCTCGGGGTGGTCGGGGGCCAGGCTCAGCGCGCGGCGCAGCAGCTTGATCGCTTGGTCGTGGTGCTGCTGACGTCGAGCCAGCTCGGCTGCCTTGTAGAAGACATCCGCGGCCTTGCCCTCACCTTCGGCCGCCTTGCCCGAGTCGAGGTACAGCACACCGAAGGCTCGCAGCGCCTCGATGTCGTCGGGCTGGAGCTCGAGCGCGGCCTGGAGATGTCGCGCCGCGCCGGGAATGTTGTTGCGAACCTCGGACTCGATCTTCGCCAGCCACCGATGCAGCTGTGCCGCGCGGGGGGGTGGCGTCTTGGCGTCGGCCCGGCCCAGGGCGGCCTCGATGACGGTGGCGGCTTTGGCGAAGGCCCCGGCGCCGAGATAGATCTCGATCAGCGTCTCGGTGGCCTCGGGGTGCCCCGGCGTGAGCTCGAGGGCTTGCTCGTAGTGCTGAACCGCCTCGCCCACGGCGACGAAGTGCTCGCGCAACAACCCGGCCAGCTCTACATGGAGCTGGGAGGCGGCGGCGGGCTCGGCGGTGGAGCGAAGTTGCCAGCGCAGCAGCGCCACCATCTCGCGGTGGGCCGACATCGCCTCGTAGATCTTGCGCAGTCGAGTGATGGCGCGGGGGTGGTCGGGCTTGAGCACCACGGCGCGGGCCAGCGCATGGGATGCGGCCGTGCGATCTTTGACCCGCTCCATCCACAGCTCGTAGGCCTGCATGCAAAGCTCGGCGGCCTTGCTCGGCATCTCGCGAGCGCGCTCCATGTGGGCGGCGTGGGTGACCAGCAGGGTCGCAAGCGCGCGCCAGTCCTCGGTGTCACGGAACAGTCGCCGCAGGCGGACGAACGCCTTCTCGTCCCCGGGTGTCTTCCGGTAGGCGGCAAGCTCGGGAGGCTCACCGGGGTACGGCCCGGGAAGGGGGCGGGGCAGGGCTGCAGCGGGCTCTCGCGAGGCGTCCACGCGTTCGTTCATCGGGTCTCGTAGGGCGAAAAACGGGGGATGGCGCGACAGTCGCAAGTTATCATATCCAGCCCAAGGCCGTGCACCCGGCATCTCGGGCAGGTCTGGCTTTCGTGGTAGCACTGCGGGCCCTCAGCCTGGTGAGTCTGCCGTCTCGGCGATGGGCTGCGTCGTTGCCTCGTCACCCGCTCGGCCCCCATTCCTCCCGTTCGCTCATGCCCTCGACCGATGCTGCCGCTGCCCGGGCCTCCGAACCTCGCTGCATTACGCTGGGCAACGGCGCGCAGATCGTGGTGGTGCCCACTCGAGAATCGGCGGGCAAGAGCCCTGACAACGCCGCGCATCCAGCGGGGACCGTGGCCGTGCAGCTGTGGATCTTGGGTGGTACGGCGGCCGAGCGCCGCGACGAGCACGGCTGCGCCCACTTGCTCGAGCACATGCTGTTCAAGCCGTCCCGCCACGGCGGCGACCTGGCCACCGACATCGAGCGTCTGGGCGGGGACATCAATGCCTTTACGAGCCACGACGAGACGGTGGTGCACGCGACGGTGCCCGTGGGTCTCGAAGGCGAGGCGCTGGATGCCTTGCTGCCGCCCGTGCTGCAGCCGAGCTTCGATCCCGCAGCTTTGACCGTGGAATCGCGGGTGGTGGTGGAGGAGATCCGCCAGTATCGCGATGATCCCGGGGCGCAGGCGATGCAGGGCCTGTACTCGTCGCTGTACGGCGCGCACCCGTACGCGCGGCCGGTGTTGGGGACGGTGGCCGACGTTCGCAGCCACGACGCGGCGCGGCTGCGGCGGTTCCATCGCCGGGTCTATGCGGGGCGGCGGGTCCGGCTGGTGGTGGTGGGCCCGGTCGGGGTCAAGTCCGTGGTGCGCAGAGCCCAGCGGTGGCTCGAAGCGCTGCCCCGCGGTCGCGCCGACGCGGGCGGAGGCCCGGTGCTCGATCCCTTGCCGCGGGCGCGGGTCCGGGTGGCCGAGGCCGACGTGCGGGAGGCCCATATCCAGCTGGCCTGGCGGGCGCCCGCAGTGCCCACCGCGGTGGCCTGCGCGCTCGAGGTGGCGTCGATCGTGCTGGGCTACGGCGACGCTTCGCGGCTGACCCTGCGCGTGCGACGGCAACAGCAGCTGGTCTCGGACGTGCTCGCGAGCTTCTATCCCGCGCGCGGCTCGAGCAGCCTGGTCGTTGCCGCCCACGCGGAGCCTGGTCGGGTGGACGAGGTGGTGGCCGCGGTGCTCGCCGAAGTTCAGACGCTCGGTCGCGTGCCGATGCCCGTGGACGACCTCGAGCGGGCGC
>JAHZJA010000506.1 GCA_022601155.1 Deltaproteobacteria bacterium
GGGCCACAACGCCGTCAGCGGCAGCTGCCTGGCGAGGCTGCGCTTCGAAGGCGCATCGGGTCATGCGTCGAGGAGCGAAAACACTGCCACAGCGGCCGGGGGCGGTGTTATAGCGCGTGGAAAACCGCCAAGTCGAGTCTAGCGGTCTACGGCGATGAAGGCCACGCGGTCTTCACCAGACTTGCCGTGCTCGGCGAGGGCCTGCTCGACCGCCGCGAGGGTCTCTTCGTCGAGATCGGCCCCCACCAGCGCGTCGATCCCGGTGGACGCCCCCCCCAGCATCACGGTGACATCACGCTCGAAGCTGTGCTCGGTCGGACCCAGGTCCAGCGTGTACATCGTCTCGGTCAGACATTCCCGCAGGTCCTCGGGGGCGCCTTCCCCCGAAGACAGCTCCACGCTCTCGACGATCGATCCGACGTCGGGCGCCCCGATGACGTGAGCGGTGAGCGTCATGGCGGGCTCGACGTCAGTCATGAACTCCTTGCACCCGTCGATCAGCCCGGCCACCTCCCGCGCAAACCCGCCCAGGCAATCGTCACCGCTGGAGCACCACTGGTGCTCACCGTGGGGCGGCAGCTCGATCTCGCCGTGGCCCTCGGCATGCCAGGTCATCTCGTCATCGGCGGGGGCAGCCGCCGCCGCGGGCGTCCGGGCGCGTGCGGCACGGATGAGGGAGCGCTGCGCGGCCCATCGGGCCTTGGCTTGGGCGCCAGGCTCGGGCGTGGCCACGACCTCGGCCGCCGACTCGGTGGGGGTTCGGGCGGAGCCGAACGTGACGGCAGCGACCTCGGTGGTGGCAGGCGTCGTCGGGTCGGGCTCGCCCGAGGCAACCCAGGCGACACCACCCGCGGTGGCCATCAACCCGGCCGCCAGTGTGATCTTGATACTCATGGCACTCGGTCCTTTCGCCGTGCTCGCCCACGCTTGGGGCACGGTCGGCGTCTGGGATGCCGCGGTCTTCGAGAGTGTTGGCGCGACCGATGTGGGGACCAACCCCCCGGCCCACAGGGCTCGACGTCCTCCGTAGCGTGTGTCCAGCTGCTCGCGAAGCCGATCGAGCCCGGACTTGAGGCGCCACCGCACCGTCCCCGCCGGGATGCGGTGACGTCGGGCGATCTCGGCGGCCGAGTCCCCGCCGAGGTATCGCTCGCGCACGACGAGTCGGACATCGTCGTCGAGCTCGTCGAGCAGCTCACGAACGACTCGTGCCACCTCCAGGCAGTGCACGACATCATCCACGTCGACGGGGTCGGCCTGCGTCTGCCCCACCGCTCGCTCGCGACTGTCACGGCGCAGCCGCCCTCGCAGCTGCATCCGTTGCTCGTTCACCAGCACCTGTCGCAACCACGACCGCGGCGCGTCGACCGGGGTGCCGTGGTGCTCCATCGCACGCAACCAGGTGGACTGGACCAGGTCTTCGGCGTCGGAACGCCCGGCCAGCCGCGACGCCAGGCGCATCAGGCCCGGAGCCAGGTCGGGCACCGCGCCCGTTTCGGAAAGAGAGCTACGCATCGATCCCGTGGGATGCCGCCGAGGCCAACAGTGTTGGCCTCGACGATAACCCGGGCGCGGCGCTCACCCGCCCGCGATCACGCGGCTTGCGCCATACGCTGCCGCATGTGCTGGAGCGCCAGCACCTGAAGCTGCCGGATACGCTCGCGAGACAGCGAGTACTGGGCGCCGATCTCCGCGAGGGTGCGGGGCTCCTGCCCATCCAGACCGAACCGTTGGCGCAGGATGTCCCGCTCCATGGGGGCCAGGTCCATCAGTGCGGCTCGCATCTGTGCCTCGGCCCGTTGCTGGTCGAGACGCTCGCCCGGGCCGTGCTCCTCGGGCACCGACAACAGCTCGGCCACCGGCCGAGGGTCATCCACCGAGACTCGCGCGTCGAGGCTGATGGGCTGGTTGGACAGGGCTCGCCGCGCCGCGACGACCTTGTCCAGCGGTGCCCCGATCGAATCGGCGAGCTCGCCGTCGTAGGGGTCGCGCCCCAGCTCGCCGCGGAGCTTGCGTTGCACCTTGGACATCTTCTGCGCCAGGGTGTGCAAGTGCTGCGGCACCCGAACGGTGCGGCCACGGTTGACCACCGCTCTGCGCATCGTGTGGCGAATCCACCAGCTGGCGTAGGTCGAGAACCGAAAGCCGCGGGAGGGCTCGAAGCGATCGACCGCCTTGAGCAACCCGATGTTGCCCTCTTGGATGAGATCGGTGAGCGACAACCCGGTGCCGCGCATGCGGTTGGCCATCCGGACCACCAGGCGAAGATTGGCCTTCGCAAACCGGTTGCGTGCCGTTCGAAGCGCCACCGCGGCACTACGGACGCCGGACAGATACTCCATGTAGGGCTTGCTGCCGCGCCGCGGAGGATGGACGGGCAAGCCCACGCCGTCGCGGGTACCCATGGCCAGCTGCTCGAGGTCGGCCGCAATGCGATCGGCGAGCAGGCACTCCTGGTCGCGAGCACCGAGCGTGCTCGCCAGCTGCACGACCGCCAGATCGAGGGCGTCGCGGGTCCCCTTGCGGTCGCGCTCACGCACGGCCACGGCGGCCTCCATGGCCTGACGCGCCGCGGTCTCGAGCTCCATGTCGGCCTCTTCGCCCGCAAGCTCGACGCTGACGGTCGCGCCGATCGCCTCGACGTAGGGCGCGTACGCCATCAGCTGGCGCCAGTATCGATCACGGAGCGCACCGATCTCTTCGGCACGCTCACGCTCGAGCTGTGGTGTCATCAACGGGTAGCGCGAAACGTCGCGCATGTAGGCTCCCAGTGAAGGCTCTCCGCCTGGCGCTTCGGCCTTGTCACCCGTGCGTCGCGCGACCGGAGCCGAGTTCGCAGAGCGCTCGACGCGGGTGCCAATGGTGTCGTGGGTCTTGGGCGTAGACATGCTGTGCCTCCTCGCTCCAGACATGAACAGTCTGGGTTGCGCGTTCGATTCCCGCCGCGTGGCGCGCAGTGGCGCGGGGCGAGAGCGTTGGGGCCTGTCGGGCCCTCCATAACGAGTACGGAGCACGACCCCCCTACGGTTTCTTCATTCCGGGTGACATCTCCGATTAGGGCGATGTCGAGCCGACTGCGTTCCGGATGTGCCGGAGCCCGCAGAGTCGCTAAAACTAGTGTAGTCCCGGGAGCTTGCACGGCAACCCCTGGCCCGATAAAACGCCCTGGACCACCCCCGTACGGGTCACTGGAGCACAGTGGTCGCGATGGTGGATCCATCACGCGCCCCGTCCGCGGTGGGGCCGATTTCCCCGAGTGGGACCACGCTGCGCCGGGCACGATCACAATCGCGTTGGAACGCCGCGACGGAACTTAAAGTTCCATCCGAGATCGCGCTCAGTCACTGGCCGGGTTGGCTACAGGCTCGGTGTCATGGAAGCGCCGATAGTCGATCTGCAGCCGCCCGTCTTCGCTGTTGCCCACGATGTCGACGAACCTGTGCCCCCAGCGCACATGCTCGTGCATGTAAATCTGCCGAGCGTGCACCATTTGGGAGAAGGTTCCATCGATGCCGGTCAGGGACACGATGAACCGGACGCCGTCCTTCGCCAACCTCTGGGCGTCGTAGCCAAACAGCGGACTGTCCTCGTCCACCTCGTGGATGACCGTCCAACTCATCGCGAACACGGGCGTCTGCGAGCGCAGCAATTTCAGGTCGACGAGCCTGCGCAGGGCCTCGCCTTCCATGCTCACCTCGGGCACCAGTACCGCCACGCGCAGCGATGCCTCGATGATCTCGTTGCCGCGAGCATTGCCCACCCGAAACGTGAGGGCCGGCTTGCCGTTGCGCTGCATCATCAACAGCCTGTTGCTGAACAACACCTTCGCGCGCGGGCGTGAGTACTTGGCGAAGA
>JAHZJA010000507.1 GCA_022601155.1 Deltaproteobacteria bacterium
ATGCACACCACCCACTGCGCGCGGGAAGTGATGGGGCAGCTCCCCAACTTCATCCGGGAGCGTGATGGCCTGCCCCTGCTCGAGCCGGGCGCGTACCGGCCGTGGCACAAGGACAAGCGTCGCAAGTGGGAGGCCCGTCGCGCCCGGCACCGCGACGCAAGCGCCAGCCGTTGACGGCCGCCGCACCCACGAGCGAGACCGGGGTTGGCTCGGGCGGAACCCTGGGTCAGGCTGCGGCCAGCCGGGACGACTTCGCCCAGCCGGGGCCTCTGCGTCCCCCCTGGGGCGCTACGCCCAACCGGCGCCGCAGCACAAGGGGCTTGGCGTCCAACCGGGACCGCGGCGTCCAACCGGGACCGCGGCGTCCAACCTGGGGCGCTACGCCCAACCGGGGCGGCTGCGTCCAACCGGCGGCGCTGCGGCCAGCCGGGACCGCTGCGCCCAACCGGGACCGCTGCGACCCACCGGGCCACTACATCCAGCCGAGGTACGCGTGCACGGCCGCGTCGACCGTCGCCACCGAACAGCAGCGGGCGTCGATTCGTCGGGATGTGTCGGGCTGGACGATATAGAATATTGTTCTAGAATACTATTCCAATGAAGCACTGCATCGTCACCGGAGCCAACGCGGGGATTGGGCTGGCCATCGCCGAGAGTCTCGCCCACCAGGGACACGCAGTGTGGATGGTCTGCCGCAATCAGGCCCGCGGTGAAGCGGCCCTGGAGCGCGTCCGGGCACAAGCGGAGGCAGGAGCCCAGGTCGAGCTGGTGCAGGGGGATCTGGCAACGGTGGCCACGGCCCGGGAGACCGCCCGAGCGCTGTCGGACGCGTGCCCCCGGATCGATGTCCTCATCCACAACGCAGGACTGTGGCCGACGGCCCGGACGCTCAATGCCGAGGGGTTCGAGGCCGCCTTCGCGGTCAACCACCTGGCTCCGTTCGTCCTCAATGCACAGCTGCGACCCAAGCTCGAGGCGACCGGCAATGCCCGCATCGTCCAGGTGACCGCGGGCCTGTACCCCATGGGTCGCATCGACGAGGCGCGCACGCCCTTTGGCGATGACTTCGGATCCATGCGCACCTACGCCAACACCAAGCTGTGGAACCTGCTGTCCACCCTGGAGCTGAGCCGCCGCGTACACGAGACAGATCTCGCCGTCCTGGCGGTGCATCCGGGCGTCATCCGCACCCGGCTGGGCGACCAGGGTCACTGGGCCGCCCCCCTGATGCGAGCGGTCAAGCTACTATGGAGCTCGCCTGCCAAGGGAGCCCGCGGTCCCGTGGCGGCAGCACTCGACCCCGAGCTCGACGGCGTGAAGGGAGCCTACTTCGACAAGACCCGACGGGCCGACCTGGCCCCCGTCGCCTGCGATCTCCCGCTGGCCGAGCGCCTCTGGGCGCGAACCGAGGCCCTGCTCACCCGCGCCCGGGACGGGGATGGCGACCACCTCACGGGCTGAACACACCCGTGCCCGGGTGCTCGACGCGGCCCTTCGCACCTTTGCGGAAGGTGGTCTCGCGGGGCTCACCATCCAGGCCATTCGCGACCGCTGCGGCGTGAGCGTGGGCAGCCTGTATCACCACTTCGGCAACCGTGATGGCATCGCGCTGGCGCTGTACGAGCGCTCTTTGCTCGCGCTGCTCGATCGGATCCAGGCCGACGCGCTTCGCACCCGCTCCGCCAAGGGGCTCATCCGCGCCATGATCGTGGCCTACCTCGACTGGGTGGAGGCCAACGTCGACGCCGCACGGTTCTTGTTTGCAGCCCCGGCCGAGCTCGACCCGCTGGCCTCTCCCGCGCTGGTCCAGCGCAAGCGAGCCCGGGTGTTGCCGCTGGCGCAGCGCGCCCTGGAGCACGCCGCCGCAGGGGAGGTGGCGAGCCTCCCGCCTGCGTACTACGAGCTGGTGGTGATCGGGCAGGTCGCCGAGACGGCGCGACGGTGGCTGGGGGGCGAGCCTATCGATTTGGGTGAGGCACGAACGATCTTGGCCCGCACGGCTTGGCGTGCGCTCCAGCCCTGAGCGAGACGAAGACCCCTGGCCCCTCGCAGTGGGGCTCGTAGGACGACACGTGCTCCCGTAGAGGCTCTGCACGCGTGAGACCACCGAGCCGCATCGATGACCACGCCCCGCGTCGAGGTCTCGCCGACACAGAAGGGAGGACGCCCCGTCAGCGTGGTGGCCCACTCCACACCCAGCACAGCTGGGTGCGACACGCCGCGAGACGGCCCACCGATGGTCGCGACAGCACGAGAACCGGCCGTCAACGCAGACTGACGCGCTCGGTCGTCGCGCGCGATGCGGTGCTGGCGTCAACGTCCGGCATCCTGCACCCTGCCCTCGATGGCGGACCGCCCCGAGGTCACGGCAACCCAGCTGCGCGAGCGGCTGCTCGCGTCCTACGGCGATGACGACGCGGCAGGGCCCGCCGATGCTCTGGCCCAGACCCAACAGCTCGACTCCGAGACGGCGCTACGCCGCGCCCTCGATGTGGCGACGTTGCTGCTCGACCTCCGCCTGGACGCGCCGACGATCACCGCGGGCATCGTGCTGGCGGGCGTGGTCGATGTCATGGACCCGGGACCGCTGGAGGAACGCCATGGCAGCGAGGTCTGGGGCTTGCTCGAAGGCGTGCGTCGACTCGAGCGCATCCAGTGGGACCACCTCGAGCGCGAAGCGACCGAGAACCTGCGCAAGATGTTCCTGGCGATGGCCTCGGACATCCGCGTGGTCCTCATCGCGTTGGCCGACCGCGTGCACGAGATGCGGCACATCGACCAACACGGCCGCGACGACCGCAACCGCATGACCCGCGAGACGATGGAGGTGTTTGCTCCGCTCGCCAACCGCCTGGGCATCTGGCAGATCAAGTGGGAGCTGGAAGACCTGGCCTTCCGCGAGCAGCAGCCGGACACCTACCGCGAGATTGGCCGGTTGCTGGCGGAGACCCGCGCGGCGCGGCGGGCCGGCATCGACCAGGTGATCACCGTCTTGCGCGACAAGCTCTCCGAGGCGCACATCTCCGCCGATATCGCAGGCCGCCCCAAGCACATCTTCAGCATCTACAAGAAGATGAAGCGCAAGGGGCTCGGCTTCGAGGAGATCTACGACGTCTCGGCGGTTCGGGTGCTCGTGGAAGAACTGGGGCAGTGCTACGCGGTGCTCGGGCTGGTGCACGGGCAGTGGTCCCCCATCGCGGGCGAGTTCGACGACTACATCGCCAAGCCCAAGTCGAACTTCTACCGCTCGCTGCACACCGCGGTGGTGGGCCCGGGCGGGCGCAACCTCGAGGTCCAGATCCGTACCCGCCTGATGCACGAGCAATCGGAGTACGGCATCGCGGCGCACTGGCGCTACAAAGAAGGCAACCGCGCCAACCGCCGGTTCGACGAGAAGATCAACTGGCTCCGCCAGCTGATGGAGTGGCAAAAGGACGTCACCGATCCGGCGGACCTGGCCGAGTCGCTCAAGACCGACGTGTTCCAGGAGCAGGTCTACGTGTTCACGCCCAACGGCGAGGTGATCGACCTGCCCCAGGGCGCCACCCCCATCGACTTCGCGTATCGCATCCACACCCAGGTGGGCCACCGCTGCCGTGGGGCCAAGGTCGACGGTCACATCGTCACGCTCGACCACGAGCTGGCGACGGGCAATCGAGTCGAGATCATCACCGCGAACAACGGCAAGCCCTCGCGAGACTGGCTCAACCCGCACCTGGGCTACGTGAAGTCGGCGGGGGCGCGCACCAAGATCCGCCAGTACTTTCGGGTGCAGGCCCGCGACACCTCGATCGCGCAGGGGCGCGACCTGGTCGACCGCGAGCTCCGTCGGCTCGGCGTGGAAGGCGTTGCGATCGATGCGGTGGCGCGCATGTGCGGCAGCGAGGACACCGACGACTTCCTGGCGCGCCTGGGCTTCGGTGACATCAGCACCCAGCACGTGGCCAGCCGTCTGCTGGAATCCGAGCGCGCACGCACCAAGGCGGAGGCGCCCGCGGTGGTGCCGCGTACGTCTCGGCCCGCCAAGGCCCCCGTCACCGGGGTGAGCATCGGCGGCGTCGATGGGGTGATGAGCAGTCCGGCCAAGTGCTGCCACCCCGTGCCTGGCGACGCGGTCATCGGCTACGTCACCCGGGGGCGGGGACTGGTCATCCACCGTCGCGACTGCCCCAACGTCCGCAACCACCCCGAGCCCGAGCGCCTGATGGAGCTGTCGTGGGGTGCCAAGTACGACGAGGTCTATCCCGTCGAGATCTGCGTGATCGCCAACGACCGCGCGGGCCTGCTGCGCGACATCGCGGACGTGGTCTCACGCGAGGGCGTCAACATGCGCAGCGCCTCGGCCGACATGCAAGGCAACGACGGCAGCGCCACGCTGTGGACGACCCTCGACATCCGGGGCAGCGACCAGCTGTTGCGCGTGCTGAGCCGGCTGGAGCAGCTGCCCTACGTTCGGTCCGCCCGGCGCGTGGCGGGCTGATCGCCCACGCCCGCACGGCTCGGGGTGGCGCGAGGCCGCCGCTACCCGTACGATCGACGACGGGAGTCGGGGATGCACGTGCGTGGGGGATGGATGTTGGGACCGTGCCTGGTCACCATCGTGGGGTGCAGCGACGCTCCCGCCCTGGCTGGTCTGCCTGGACCAACCCCCGAGGAGGGCGCGACGACGACCTCGGGCGGCACGACCGATGTGCCCGCGCCGAGCTCGGACGGTACGACCGACGGCGACCATGCTTCGGGAGGCGGCGGCGGTAGCGGCGCAACCCCACCCGACGTGGGCGTGGACCTGCTCCCGCCACGCTTCGTCGATGTGACGCTGGCCGCCGGCCTCGACATCGATCCGGGCAGCTTCGACATCCCACCGTTTTGCATCCTCGACACGGTGCACGGTCAACCCGGCGAGACCGGTGACTACTGTCTCCCCCAGCGGTTCATCGGCGCGGCTGCGGTGGCTGACTACGACGACGACGGCTGGCCCGACATCTACGTCACGCGGTTCTCCGGGCCCGATCGTCTGATGCGAAACCAAGGCGACGGTACGTTCGAGGACATGGCGGCCGTCGCCGGGCTCGATGCCGACCACGCCAGCAGCGGCGCAGCGTGGGTCGACGTCGAGGGCGACGGCGACCTCGACCTGATGCTCACCACGCTGGGGGACAACCGCTACTGGCTGTACATCAACGACGGGGCCGGGCACTTCGACGAGCAGGGCATCGCTCGCGGGGCGGCGGTGCTCACCGAGGACGTTCACATCGGCATGAGCATCGCTGCGGGCGACTACGATCGCGACGGCTACCTCGACCTGTTCGTCACCGACTGGCGTCCCGAGGTCTCGATGGGCAACCTCGAAGACCACAACCGCCTGCTCCACAACCTGGGCGCGCTGGCGCCCGGCTACTTCGAGGACGTCACCGCGGAGGTCGGCATCGACATGACCTCGCTGTACGAGGACGCCGACGCCTCGCCTGGCGTCTATGGCTTCGCGCCCGCGTTCGTCGACCTCGACGGCGACCTGTGGCCCGAGCTGGCGCTGACCGCCGACTTCGGGACCAGCCGGCTGTTCTGGAACGATGCTGCGGGCGGGTTCGAAGACGGCACCGACGACGCGGGGGTGGGCACCGACGACAACGGCATGGGCTCGACGTTCGGCGACATCGACGGTGACGGCGACCTCGATTGGTTCGTCTCCTCGATCTGGACCCCCGACGACCCGACCACGGGCAACCGGATGTACCTCAACCAGGGCGACCGCACGTTCACCGACATCACCGATCAGCTCGGTCTGCGCCAGGGCGGCTGGGGTTGGGGCACGGCGATGCTGGACGCCGACCACGACGGTGACCTCGATCTGGCGCTGGCGTCCGGATGGCCGTCGACGCCCTACGCCGACGATCCGGTCCGGCTGTGGCTCAACATCGGGCCCGCGCAGTGGCCCGATGTCGCGCCGCTGTGGGGCATCGAGTTCTCTCGCCAGGGTCGGGGCTTGGTCCCGCTGGACTACGACCTCGACGGCGATCTCGATCTGCTGGTGCTCGCGAACGTGGAGTTCCCCGCTCTTTGGCGCAACGACCTCGACGAGGGCTCGTGGCTGCAGGTGAAGGTCGACGGCCCACAGGGCAATCGGCGCGGGATTGGAGCACAGGTCCGCGTGCAGGCGCGGCCACGAGAGCCCTGGCAGACCCGCACCATCGGGGTGGGCAGTCACCTGTTCGGCCAGCAGGACGCGGTCGCCCACTTCGGGCTCGGCCAAGCCGGGCCGCCGCTGCACCAGCTCGAGATCACGTGGCCCCAAAGCGGGGCGGTCACCGTGTTGCGTGACGTCGAACGCAACCAGCGGCTCACCGTCGAGCCGTAGCCCCGCGCTGCTGTCAAAACCAGCCGTCCACCACGTGTCGCAGGTAGGGCCGCACCCAGTCGTGGATGTC
>JAHZJA010000508.1 GCA_022601155.1 Deltaproteobacteria bacterium
CCGCCGGCCTCGTGCATCGCGACATCAAGCCCGACAACGTCATGATCGGCGACGATGGTCGGGTGCGCGTGGTCGACTTCGGGCTCGTGCGCCTCGGTGGCGCCTCGCAGCCAGGGGCGAGTGAGACCGCACTCGTGACGGTTCCCGAGTGGACCGACGGCCTGACCGCGCACGACGGATTCGTGGGCACCCCCGCCTACGCGGCGCCCGAGCAGCTCGGAGGCGAGGTCCTCGATGCGCGCTGCGACCAGTTCGCGTTCTGCGTCTCGCTGTGGGAGGCGCTGTGCGGCGAGCGTCCCTGTCGGGCGCGGGGCCCCGACGGGCGGCCCGGTCCCAAGGAGGGCGAGCGCCTACCCGCGCGGATCCAGCGGGCGCTGTCACGGGGCTTGGCCCTCGATCCGCAGCAGCGCTGGGACGACATGGAGAGCTTGCTCGACGCCCTTCAGTCGCCACGACGGCGATGGCTGGTGCCGAGCCTCGTGGGCACGGGCGCCGCGGCGCTGGGGCTGGCGGCGGGGATGATGATGCTCGGCGAGCCCGTCGCGGTGGCGGAGGATCCGTGTGCGCACGCGGGGGCGCGGCTGGGCGAGGTGTGGTCTGCGCAGAGCTTGCAGCCGCTCGACGCGGTGCTGCCCGAGCCGTCGGTGACCCGCGCTCGTGAGCTGCTCGATGGCTGGGCGACCGACTGGCAAGACACCGCCCGGCAGGCCTGCGAGGACGTCCACGTGCGACAGCAGCGATCGGCGCAGAGCCTCGACCGCCGCGGCGTGTGCCTCGATCGACGCTTGGCCGAGTTCGGCGCTCTGGCAGCTGCGGTGGAGGCTGGCCAGATCACCGAGGACCGTCAGCTCGTCGCGTGGTTGGGCCGCCTGGAAGATCCGCGAGACTGTCTGGGCGAAGCGTTGCTCGACAGCGACATCGAGGCGCCACCGTCCGAGCAGGCCGAGCAGATCGACGCGCTGCGTCAGCAGCTGGTGGGACTGGGCATGTCGAGCTCCGCGCTCAGCCTCGCGGCACGCATCGACGAGGTGCAGCAGCTGCATACACGCGCCACCGAGATCGACTGGCGTCCGCTCGTCGGCGAGATCGCGCTGGAGCTGGGGCACCTGCACACGCTGGGCAGCGATGCCGTGACGGCGCGAAAGTGGCTGGGACAGGCGCTCGACCTGGCGGAGCTGACGGGCGACATGGAGATCCAGGCCCTGGTGTGGAGCGCCCTCAACCGGGTGGAGCGGACCTTGAGCTTCGACACCGAGCGGGCCGAGTGGACCTTGCAGCGCCAGGCCGCGGTGTTCACCGACCTCGAGCCCACCCGGCGGCAGCGCGCTCGCCTGGCCACGAACCGCGGACTTGGCTTCGAGCTCGCATCCATGCGACCACAGGCAGAGCAGTCCCTCCGTGAGGCGCTACGCCTGTACCAGAGCATGGGCTCCACCGCCGCCTGGGAGCAGGCGACCGTCCTACGAACGCTGGGCTACCTGGTGATGGACACCGGGCGCGCCGACGAGGCGCTCGGGTTGTTGCAGCGCGCGCGCGAGCTCCGGGCGGGGCATCCCCTCGAAGCCACCCCCAGCGCGACGGCGGAGCTCGATGGGTCGGTGATGCTCAACCAGGCCATTGCGCTGTACCACGCGGGCCGCTTGGAGGAAGCCATCGACCAAGCCACCCGGGCCCTGGAGAATGCAGTCGATGAGACGGGGCCACGGAGCGAGTGGGTGGCGCGGATCCACGTGGTGCTCGCCGCGGTGCATGCCGCTGGGGGTGATCGGGAACGGCAGCGGCGGCATGCCGAGCTCGCCGACGAGATCTCACTCGCCGCCGTCGGGCCCGACCACGGGCTGCGGACCGATGTACTCACCGCAGTGGGTACCGCCGCGTACCAGGATGGTCGGCTCCAGGACACGCGCCGCGCCTTCGAGCAGGCGGTGGGGGTGGTCCGGCGGATCAAGTCAGCCGATTCGCTCGAGGTCGCACAAGCCGAGGTCAACCTCGCGCACGTGCTCGTCGAGATCGGTGAGCTCGAGCGAGCCAAGGACCTGGTCGCCCACTGCCTTCCAATCCTCGAACGCGAGCTTTCAGACGATGACCCGAAGATCGGGATGGCACGCGCCGTGGCGTCCCAACGGTGAACCACCCACCACCACGAGGAGCAGAGCGCATGACGAACCCAAGCATCACCCTGACGACGACGCAGCTCACTACCGGCACCGGAAATGCTGACGGTTGGAGGGCCGAGGGCTTCGAATCCGTCGGCCGAGAGGGCAGCAACTACAGGCTCACGGTGCGGTCCACCGCGACCACGATCGACATCGTGAACGACAGCCGCCAGCGCGCTTGGTACAAATTGGGCGATGGTACTTGGGTGAGCTTCACGGGCTGGGACAATCCGAATAGACGACCGGGTGCTTCTGGCGACTTCGATGCCCCTGCCTCGTCCGTCGACCTGAAGGTCGAGCTCAAGGGTGGAGCAACAGAACCGGTGTTCGCGACCCTGACTCTCACCAAGGGGCCCGGCGGCGGAGGCTGATCGTCTCGGCTGCGGCCTGCCGCAAAGTGAGGGGGAGCGTTGTGCGGCCCGTACCGACATCGCTCGTCCCTGCTACTATCGCCTCCGTGGCCACCGACGATCGCGATCTCGTCATCGCCTGGAAGGCCGGCGATCGCAAAGCCGGTACGACTCTCATCCGCCGGCACCTGCCCTCGCTGCATCGCTTCTTCCTCAACAAGGTCAGCGCGACCTCCGACGTCGAAGAGCTGGTGCAGCGAACCTTCACCGCCTGCGCCGAGGGCATCGAGCGCTTCCGCGACGAGGCCAGCTTTCGCACGTGGATGTTCGCCATCGCCCGCAACGTCCTCGGCCTGTGGATCCGCGCCCGCCAGCGAGTCGAGGTCGACCTGGACAAGCAGTCCATCGTCGACCTGGGCGCGGGCCCCAGCACCGTCCTCGCTGCGGTCCGTGAGCAGAAGCTGCTGCTGCAGGCGCTGCGCCGTATCCCGCTGCAGTCACAGATCCTGCTGGAGCTGTACTACTGGGAGACCCTCTCGGCCGCCAAGCTGGGCGAGGTCTTCGATGCGCCCGAGGGCACCATGCGCGGGCGTATCCGTGCGGCCAAGCTCGACCTGCGCGCGGCCCTCGATACCCTGGCGAACAGCGGAGAGGACATCCAGTCCACGGCGGCGGGCCTGGAAGACTGGGCACGCTCGCTTCGAGCGCTCGCCGGGTGACACCTGGCGCCGGTCGTCCGCCCTGCCGCTTCTTCCCGGTCGAGCCGTACATGCGTGATGCCGCTGGGCTGCGGGGAGCATACGCTCGTCTCGTCGGAGCCGATCCGTGGGCTCTGGGGCGCCGGGAGCACGGTCGGGATTGCGTGGCCGTCGCATCGGCAACGCGAGCCGTACGCGATGCCATGACCCGCAGCATGGCGGTGGCCTTGGGCGCCCGTGGCCGGGGCCGACCTTGACGGTCTGCCCCGGCTGACGAACGAGTCGATCAACCGGACGCGAGGTGCTCGACCAACCACCCGGAGACCGTCTCGTCGGCAAGCTCGGGGATCCAGTGGCCGATGCCATTGAGGACTTCGTAGCGGTAGGGTCCCGTGACGTAGTTCTCGGTGGCCTCGGCTCCCTCCGGGCATACCGCGTCGTCTCCGTCACTCCACACGTAGAGCGTCGGCACCGTGATGGTCCCGATCTCGTCGGTGACGAAGCGCCGATCGACGATGTTGGCCCCGTACCAATGGAGTGCCGCCGTGAGCGTCGGCTCGTTGCCCAGCAGGCCCAGGTACTCCTCGATCGCTTCCTCGCTCAGTCCAGCGTAGACACCACGCAGGAGGGCCGCATCATCGGCCAACAACGCCTGCGCCGCCCCTGGGGAAGCGAAGAAATCGAAG
>JAHZJA010000509.1 GCA_022601155.1 Deltaproteobacteria bacterium
GCCTAGGGAGGCCGCTCGAACGAACGGGACGGGGAGCCGACCGTTGCGGTGTTCGAAGATGCGCCGTCAGGCCAGCAGCGGGCCCAGCAAGTCAGCCACCTTGGCGAACCATGCACGGGGCTCGGCCTTGAACGAAGGGGCGTCGGCGTACCCCATCATCCGAGCCCACTCGCGCAGGCTTCCCGTGGCGGTGAACGTGCAGGGGTCGTCGCTGACCTCACTGTCTACCCACGACAGGTGGAACCGGCGGTCGAACGCGAACGCGTTGCGCACCGCGAGCGGACAACGGGCGAACGCGACCGTCAGCATCAGGACGTGGGCCGTCCATAGATGATCGTGCTCCAGGCACACCTGTGCCAGCTGGTCGAGGGTCTTGTCGTTGGGGTTGCGGTAGGTGAGCACGGCGCCGAGCCCGAGGCCGTCTCGTAGCGCCTCGCGCAGGTTCTTGGCGGTCACGGGGCGCCCGAACAGCTGGTGCTGCCCTCGATGGAGCACGATCGGAATGCCCCCGACCGCCACGATCGCAACCTCGGGCAGTGCATCGAGCTCGGAGCGGAGGTCGGCGAACATCAACCAATCCCGGGGAAACTAGCTGTCCTCGTGTCCCGGCCACCCACGCGGGAGCTCGATCGTCGCCCGGCGCTCGCGGTTCCAGTGGGCGAGCGCCCAGTCGGGCTCGGGGGTGGTGCTCAGCAGGTGCTCGAAGTCGGCGATCATCCAGCAGGTGAGCTCCAGGCCGCTGAGCGTGTCGGCGAACCGCGCCTTGGGAGCTGCCGCCAGCGCGCGCTCCACCCAGCCCGGCTCGGCCTTCATCGCGGCCCAGCACTGGTCGATGGCGTCGCGATCCTTCTGCAACATCGGCGTGTAGTACTCGGCGAAGGCACGGGCGTGCTCGTCCTCTCGGACCCAGCGTGACACATGGTTCTTGTGGAGGAACTCGTCCAGCCGCAGTGCGACCTGGGTGGTCGATTTGCCGCGCAGCGCCTTGCGGAGCATCAGCACCGCACAGCGGCCCTCGATCCACGCGCTCAGCTCGGGGAAGCTCTGGTACAGCCAGTCGACATAGACGAACTCACACAGGGTGAGCACGGCAATCTCGCCGCACATCTGCGCGCGCTTGTAGTAGCGGAAATCGTCGGCCGACTCGAGGTCGCCGGGGTGGGGCAGCCCCCACAGCTGGTGTAGACAGTCGTGCACGCGGAAGATGATCGACCGCATCCTCGACTCGTCGTCGCACCGACCGATCCGTTGGGTGGGCGGGACCGGGGTCCAGCGCGGTGCCCACAGGCAGGGGGTGGGGCTCATCGTGGCGCCCGTCTCGAGGATCCTCGCCGCAATTCCGGCCCATTGTGGCGGGAACACGCGGTCGAGGAACTGGTCGATCTCGAAGATGTCGTACGCCTCCAGCAGATGGCGTAGCGCGGGATCCTCGACGGCGATGGGGCTCAGCGGGGGCACGATGACGGCGCGGACTCAACCTATCACCGGGCGCGTGGTGCTGCACCCGATGCGGTACGAGCCGCCGGGTGTCAGGCTTGGCCCCGCACGTCGAAGCTGAGCTTGAACCTGCGCTGGGGCTCGGCGTCTTCCACGGCCCACAGCTCGAGGGTGCCCACCTCGGTGACGTGCGCATGCAGCCGCACCTGGACGATCTGGCCCTCTTCGCCTTCGAGCGACGTCTCGATGGGGGCCAGCTCGGTCAACGTTTCTGGGGGGCGGGTGGCTCCGACCTCGTCGTGGCGCACGGTGGGCGACCCGAAGAATCGAAACGAGACCTCTTCACCGAGCACCAACCCGAATGCCTGTGGAAGCTGGGTCTGCGTGCCTTCTTCCATGCCCAAAGGAGCTACGCACACCGCATCGACTCGCGGTGGAATTCCTGGAACGGCCAGCTCCGCGCGCTCGATCCCCACGTAGTAGGCCTGGGCGGTGCCTCCCCGGATGCGCACGCCTCCATCCCGGCGAGCGCGGGCGTAGTAGGCGGCACCGCGGCTGACCGCGAGCTCGGCGTCGGTCCCGGGAAGCACGGTGGGCGCGGGCGCACCCGTGGCGGCGAGCCAGCCCCCGAGGATCTCGGCGATGCGCTCGCGGACCATGGGTGAGCGCGTGACCCCGCCGTTGAACAGCAATGCCGTCGGGCGCACGAAGGCTCCGTCTTCACCCGCGCGCGACAAGAACGCGGCCAGGTGCCGCGTGATCGCGGCGTCGGCCGGGTAGGGGAGCCCCAGGGTGGTCAGGCCCGCGCGGCGGGGTGTCTGTGGTCGAGCATCGGCGTCCACGGCGGGAAAAAAGCCCTCGAGCAGCACGGCGTCGAGTTGCTCGCGCCGTAGCTCGGTCCGCAGGGTCTTGCCGATGAGTCGACTGCCGCGGCTGGGAATCGTCAGCGGCACCGCAGTGGGTGGGTCCTCGCCGAGCAGGGTCTCCTTGGCTGCACGGCAGCCGTGGGTCACGGCGCGCATCTGCCAGTCGTCGAGCACGGTCCCCTGTTGCTCGAGCTGCGCCCGGACGGTGTACGCCAGGGCCAGGTCCATGTTGTCCCCGCCGAGCAGGATGTGGTCGCCCACGGCCACGCGCTCGAGCTGGAGCGTGCCGTCCTCGTCGCGCACGGCAATCAGCGAGAAGTCTGTCGTACCGCCACCGATGTCGACCACCAGGATCACATCACCCACGGCCACGTCGTCGCGCCAGGCGGCCCCTCGCTGCGCGACCCAGTCGTACAGGGCAGCTTGGGGCTCTTCGAGCAGGCGAGGGGGCTCGTCGAACCCGGCCAGCTCGGCCGCCTCGAGCGTCAGCTCGCGCGCCACGGCGTCGAACGAGGCGGGCACGGTGAGCACCACGTCTTGCTCGGCAAGCGGCGACTCGGGGTGTGCATCGTCCCAGGCGGCGCGCAGGTGTCCGAGATAGCGCGCGGCGGCCTGGACGGGCGAGACCCGCGGCACGCCTTCGGGCGCATCCCAGGGCAGGATCTCGCCACGACGGTCCACTCCCGCGTGCGACAGCCAGCTCTTGGCCGAAGACACCAGCCGCAGCGGGGTGGTGGCTCCCTGGTCGCGTGCAAACGTGCCCACGACATCGCGTGCGGCGGGGTACCAGGCCAGCGCCAGCGAGCCGGCGGGGAACTGTCCGTCCGCAGGGAAGAACAAGAACGAGGGCAGCAAGGTGCGCTCGCCGATCTCACCCGGGGACAGGATCTGAGGCAACGGCAGCGGGGCCGGGGGGGTGTCGGCGCTGGCGGTCGCCGACAGCGTGCAGTGGGTGGTGCCCAGGTCGATCCCGACCGCATGCGTGGGGTGCTCGTCGCTCATGCCCACCCCCTCACAGCTCGACCTCGGCGGGAGCCAGGATCGAGGGGTCGTGTCCGGACGTGAGCGCGGGGAGCTCGATGCGCTCGACCTGCCAGCCGTGGTGCGCGAGCGTTCCCGAGTACGGCGGCTCGCCGACCACGTTGCCGGTCATGCGGGTCCGCGCCGCGTCGAAGCCCTCGGCCAGCTTCACGGTGTCGCCCTCGGCCTCGGTCCGAACGGCGGCGATGGTCAGGACTTGCTTCAGCCCCCGGGAGCAGCCCTCGTGGACCACGCGAGCGGCAGCACCGATGTCCGCGTCGGAGAACCCCGAGACGTCCTCTTCGAGGAAGTCGACGAATCGACCCTCGCGCTGAAGGATGGCCAGCAGCTGGAGAGCGGCGGTCGTGTCGGGCTCGGGCTCGGTCTCGGGGGGCGCGGGCTCGACGACGGGTGGCTCGGGCTCCGGGGTTGCCGGCAGGGCGGGGGCGGTGCCCTGCGACAGTGCCTCCACCTGGGCTGCGAGTGCGCCGTCGAAGAGCAACCGAAAGGGCAAGGTCAGGGCGAGCCACAGCCGGGCTCCGAATCCGAGCGATTCCACGGGGGCGACGTCCATACGGACGCTCGTGATAGCGCCTTTGGGCGGGCGGCGGAAAGGGGGTGGCGCTTGGGCTGGCCCGGCTCGAAAACTGCACGATATTGCCCGTAGGGCTGGGTTTGGCCGCACAGCGGGGCTGCGCATCCGGCGACGGCCCGGTGTCGGGACCGACGAGCGGTCGAGGGCTCGGCTGCGGTAGCCTCAGTCGTGTCGGCGCCGATGGGACTGCAGGCACGGGCGTGGGCTCCCGTGGACATCGCTGGGCTCGCCGTGTTCCGGCTCATGTTCGGAGCGGTGATGCTGGTGGATCTGATCCGCTATTGGATCGCGGGCTGGATCGACGGGCACTTCGTCGACCCCGCATTCTTGTTCAAGTACCACTGGCTCGAGTGGGTGCAGCCGCTGCCCCGCGTCGGCATGTACGTCGCCGTCGCCGTGATGATGGTCGCCAGTGTGGGGGTGGCCCTGGGGGCGGCGTATCGGCTCGCCGCCGTGGTGCTGCTGGTGGGGCACGCGTACCTGTACGCCCTGGCGGCGACCCACTACCTCAACCACGCCTACCTCTTGGGACTGATCGCGTTGTTGATGGTGTGCGTGCCTGCGGCCGATGGACTCTCGATCGATGCGTGGCGTCGCCCCAAGGCCCGGCGCGGATGGGTGCCGATGTGGACGCGATGGGTGCTGCTCGCCCAGCTGCTCATCGTCTACACGTTCGGAGGGATTGCCAAGCTCAACGCCGACTGGCTGGCGGGGGTTCCGGTGGCAGGGTGGCTGCAAGGGGCGGCCAAGCGGGTGCCCGAGTGGATGGGGACGTGGCTCGACACCGAGGTCGCCGTGGGCTTGATGGTGCAGGGCGGGCTGTGGTTCGACCTGCTCGTCGCGCCCGCATTGTTGTGGCGACGGACCCGGGTGCTGGCGGTGATGGCCTCCTTGGCGTTTCACCTGACCAACGCGTACCTGTTCGACATTGGGGTGTTCCCGTGGTTCATGCTGCTGGCCACCACGCTGTTCTTCGACCCCAGCTGGCCGCGCCGGCTGCCGTGGATCGGCCGCACTCTCGATGGGTGGCTGGGTCCGGTGCCCGTGCAGGCGCCCGTGCCGGCGGGGCACCGCAAGACGAAGGCGCTGCTGCTGGGCTGGCTGGTGTTCCAGCTGGCCATGCCGCTGCGGCACCATCTGTACCCGGGCAACGTCGCGTGGACCGAGCAGGGGCACTACTACGCGTGGCGGATGAAGCTCCGCAGCAAGTCCGGGTCGGCGCGGTTCGTGCTGCGTGCACCGAGCACGGGGCAGTCGTGGGTGGTGGACCCGGCCGACGAACTCACGCCCTGGCAGACGCGCAAGATGGTCGCCAAGCCAGACCTGGTGCTCCAGTACGCCCATCACCTGGCCGCACGCTGGGAGCGCGAGCAGGGGGTGGCGGTGGAGGTACGCGCGCAGGTGAACGTGTCTCTCAATGGTCGCCAGCGCCGGCCGCTGGTCGATCCCGAGGTGAACCTGGCCGCGGTGGAGGCCTCGCTATGGCCCGCGCCGTGGATCGCCGAGGCGCCGATCGAGCCCGTTCGAAGACGACGGCGCAGACGGACTCGACAGCCGTAGGTGCGGTCGATGCTGGGAGTGCCATCGCACGCGCTGTCGAGGCCTCGCGATCCTGGTTGACCGTGCGCAGCGCAGCGCCGTCGCTGACCACGAGGGCCTCGTCGTGGCCGGCGGTCAGCCTTCCAGGCAGGCCGCCGCGGGTCTCCCGTGGGCCCATCGCCACCGGCGGCCGGTTGGGAACTCACCGCCCTGTCGGCCGTGCACCCCACCGTGTGGTGGTCACCAAAGTCCTCGCCCCGCGTCGCGGGGGCGGGCCGGTGGAGGTCTGGGGTCGGCTTGCTCGCCGCCGTGGTGGCGAGCCGGGGTGCTGATGCTGATGCTGCCGCTCCCGCTCGTGAGGCGACGGTCGACGCCCCCGCTCCCACGACGGCCACACCCAGGCTCGTCACGCCCCCTGGCGCCGTCGAGCCCGCCACCACTCGGCCGACGTTCGAAGGTGGACGCGCTCCCGCATCGGATCCGCGTCCGTCGTCTCCTCCGGTGGTGGCGCCCGTCATGCCGCGGCTGCGCAGTGAAGACGCTCCCGCGCGGGTGGGGGTGGTCGCCGTGCTCGTCGAACATGCGGACCGCCCTGGCCTCCCGATGGCCTCTTGGGATGTTCTCGAGGCCGCGCCAGCCCTTTGGGA
>JAHZJA010000510.1 GCA_022601155.1 Deltaproteobacteria bacterium
CGTACTCGAGCAACAACTGCTGCAGGCGGCCCGGCTTCTTGCCGTCCTTGGTCTCGCCTTCGGCATCGGCCTCGCCTTTGGACGTCTGCTCTCCGTCAGCGGGTGCGACTTCCGAGTCGCCGTCACCGTCGGCCTCGGCAGCCGCCGTTCCCTCGGCGACGACCTCGTCGGCCTCGTCGCGGGCGGGCTCAACCTCGGTCGCCGTCATCGCTTGGACTCCTCGATGACCGACCGCAGGCGCGCTGCCAGCAGGTCGAGCGCCACCTGATTGCGGCCGCCTTCGGGCACGATGACATCGGCCCAGCGCTTGGACGGCTCGACGAACTGTAGATGCATGGGACGCACGGTCTGGTAGTACTGCTTTCGAATCGACTCGAAGCTACGCCCGCGCTTCTCGATGTCGCGACGGATCCGACGGAACACCCGGATGTCGGCGTCGGTGTCGACGAAGACCTTGATGTCGAACATCTCGCGCAGCTCGGCATCGGCCAGCACGAGGATGCCCTCGACCACGACCACCGCCCCGGGCTCGAGGTGTTGCGTCTCCACCCGACGCCGATGCGTGGTGAAGTCGTAGATGGGAACCTCGACGGCCTGACGCTCGCGAAGCTGCCGGAGGTGCGTGGCCAGCAACGAGGTCTCGAGCGAGTCGGGGTGGTCGAAGTTCAGCTCGCTCCGCGCGTCGTAGCTGAGATCGGGACGGTCCCGGTAGTAGCTATCGTGCTGTAGCAGCGACACCGAACCGGACGGCAGCGCCTCGGTCAAACGCCGCGCCACGGTGGTCTTCCCCGAGCCTGTGGCCCCCGCGATCCCCACGACCAACGCCATTGCGCAGATCCGTAGCACACCGGCCCGCACGCCCGCCGACTTTGGCGCCGCGGTGGGGCGACGCCTGCACCGGATTGGCCGAATTGTTGGGGCCACAGCCCCCTGAGCGCTATCGTCGTGCGGTCGTGGCGCAGAGTCGGTGGCTAGCCTCGATCCTCCCGCGGGGACTGTTGTCGGGGGGATCTTCCCTACTCGGCGCGTTGCCGGGCCTCGCCCCCACCTTCGTGGTGGTGGCCTTGCTGGCGTGTGTCCTGCTGCCGCTGCCCACCCCGCTGGTGGATCTGCTGCTGTCGGTGAGCCTGGCCGGCGCGGTCTTGCTGCTGGTGGCCAGCCTGGGCGTGCGCCGCTCGGCCGACTTCCTCAACTTCCCCACGCTGCTGCTGCTGGTCACGCTGTACCGGCTCGCGATCAACGTCTCCACCACGCGCCTCATCCTCAGTCAGGCCGACGCGGGCCGGGTGGTGGATGCGTTCGCCACCTTCGTGGTCCGCGGCGATCTCATCGTGGGCGGGGTGATGTTCGCGATCATCTCGATCATCCAGTACCTGGTGATCGCTCGCGGTGCGGAGCGCGTGGCCGAGGTTGCCGCCCGCTTCGCGCTCGACGGCATGCCCGGCCATCAGCAGGCGATCGAGGCCGATCTCCGCGCGGGACTCATCTCGCCCCAGGAAGCGGCCCGACGGCGGGCCCGTCTGATGGAGCGCTCCAGCTTCTACGGCGCGATGGATGGTGCCGTCCGCTTCGTCAAGGGCGATGCGGTGGCCGGCTTGGCCATCGTGGGGGTGAACCTCGTGGGTGGGCTCGTCATCGGCATCAGCCAGATGGGCTACACGTGGCAGGACAGCCTGCAGCTGTACGGTCGACTGACGATCGGCGACGGACTGCTCGCTCAGATCCCTGCCCTGCTGGTGAGCCTGGCGGCAGGAGTCCTGGTGTCGCGTGTCGACGAGGGCGCCGACTCCCCCCCAACCGGGCTGCGCTGGCTCGAGCCCGCCATGCTGCTGGTCCCCGCCACGATGCTGCTGGTGCTGGCCATGGTCCCCGGCATGCCCGGTCTGGCGTTCTTCATCACCGCGCTGGCCCTGGTGGTGGGCGCGTTGGTGCTCGCGACCCGGATCGCACGATCGCGCCCAGAGCGACCGGTGGAGGCACCTCGGATGCAGATCCGACTGCACCCCGACGCGATCGACGATGCGCGCGCGCTGGAGCAGGCGCTCGCCGAGCTGACCGCCCGCTGCAGCGCAGCGCTCGGGATCAAGGTCCCGCGGCTGCGACTGGCCCTGGACCCCTCCGCCCCGACCGATCGGTGGGAGCTCCGGCTCGGTGATCGGTTGTTGCGGCGCACCACCATTGCCGACCAGACGATGGTCGACGTCGTGTTGCTGGGGGTGTTCCGCGGCATCATGGACCACGCACCCGCGCTCATCGATCTCCAGGACCTCGAGAACGGCCTCGAGACCCTGCGGGGCAGCCACCCGATCTTGGTGCGGCGTGCCCTGGAGGTGATCGAGCCCACCGATCTGCTGGCCATCGTGCGGGCGTTCCTTCGTGAGCGCCTCAGCCGTCCTCCCCTGTCCGCCATCTTGGCTGCGGTCGCCGAGGACCGTCGGTTTCGTGATACCGCCGAGCGCCACCGCTTTGCCGAGATCGCCCGCGAGCAGCTGGCGCCGTACTGGCTCCCCGATGTTCTCGACAGCGTGCACAGCCTGGGCGCCCCACGCTGGGTACGGCTGACCCCCGATGCCGAGGAGGCGCTCATCGAGCGCACGGTGATCGGCGACACGGGCCTGGTGCTGCGCATGCCCAGCCCCGAACGCACCACCTGGATCGACCGCCTGCGGGAGACCCCCGACGGAGCCGCCCCGATCTCTCCGACCAGCCCCGCCACCATCTCCACGCTGGCTCGGCTCGGCTCCCACGCCAGCGGGCCCCTGCTGCTGCTCACGACGCCCCGGGCGCGACCCGCAGCGGCCGCGCTGCTGGCCGGGTCGGCCCCGCACGTACCCGTGCTCAGCACGCAAGAACTATCGCAGTCGGCGGTAGAGCTGGCGCCTGCCGTCGAGTGGGTCGACCTCCCCTGATCTTCGGCCACGTGAGCCGCCCCCATGGCCCGCCGGTTGCGTGGCCGCGCGCCCTGGTGGCAGCGTGAGCCCTGCCATGCCCGCGAAGCCCACCTACTGGGACTACATCAAGGTCGAGTCGCTCCTCGCCCTCCAAGCTGGGCTCGGGGACGACGACAGCGCGCTCAGCAATGACGAGGTGTTGTTCATCACCGTCCACCAGATCGACGAGCTGTGGTTCAAGCTCATCCTCCGGGAGCTGTCGATGGTGCGCGACTGCTTCGCTCGTAGCCCGGTGCCCGAGCAGTCGCTCGCCGCCGCCGTCCGGGGCATCCGGCGGATCACCATGCTGCTGCACAACGTCGCGCAGCACTTTGGGCTGATGGAGACGATGACCACCCGCGACTACCTGGCGTTTCGCGACAAGCTGAGCCCCGCCAGCGGGTTCCAGTCGGCGCAGATGCGAGAGATCGAGGTCCTCATGGGGCTGCCGATGGATCAGCGGGTGTCGATCGGATCTCAGACCGTGCTCGATGCGCTGCGCAACGAAGACGGCAGCGCTTCGCCTGCCCTCGACCGCGTGCAATCCCGGCTGGACGAGCACTCCACCCTCAAGGACACCCTCGACGAGTGGCTGTACCGCACGCCCATCCAGGGCTCGCACGCCGACGACACCGATGGTGATGCGACGGCCGTGGCCCAGTTCATCGAGGACTACCTCGCGGCCCACCGCACGCAGCTCGAGGAACACATCGAGGCCGCGCGGCGCAACGCCGCCGACGAGCGCGACGTGGAGCGGCTGCGCAAGCGCTTCGAAGGCGAGTGTGAGAGCGCCGCACGGTTTCTCCGGGCCCAAGACAGCCCGCAGAACGAGCGAGCCAGAGTCAGCCGGATTCGGGCCGCGATCGTCTTCATCGAGAGCTACCGGGAGCTGCCGCTACTGGCGTGGCCACGGGAAGTCGTCGACGGCATGGTCGCGCTCGAGCAGGCGTTCCTGATCTTCCGCCAGCGTCACGCTCGGATGGTGGAGCGGGTCATCGGCCGACGTACCGGGACCGGCGGTTCGACGGGGGTCGACTACCTCGATCAGACGGCGCTGCGTTACCGCGTGTTCTCGGATGTGTGGGCGGTGCGAACCCTGCTACTGCGGCGGGACGCCCTGCCTCCCATCCAACACCCGGACCTGTACGATTTCGCCGGAGGGGTCTAGACCCGATTCCTTTCGGGTCACCGGCGGGTCCTGGCTGTCGATCGGGAGAGCCATCTCGCGGGATCACGCAAAGCTGAGCGACGTCGAAGCCCCCACGAGCACCGCTTCGACGTCGCACCCGGCTACGTCAGCCCCAGGGGGACTGGAACGTGCCAGACTCCTGCGCCGCAGGGGCGCTGGGAGCTGCGGGAGGCCCTGACAGCTGCGCCGTGGGAGCAGGGGCCGCCGCGGCGGGTTGTTGAATCAGTGGTCCACGCGGCTTGCGAGACATGCGACGGATCATCCGACGCAGGCTCTTGGCGATGGCGTGGCCCGTGGGAAGCACGACCGCGACGGTTTCCTCGGCTTCGGTCTGCAACACAACGGTGTGCTTACCGACGACGAGCCGAATGGTCTTCTCCTCTGTCTTGTCGAGCAGGGAGTGGGCCGCGTCGAGGATGGAACTCCATGCTTCGTCCCCGCGGAATTCACGGGGTCCGGCAGGAGAAAGAACGGATACGGCCACGATGCCTTGGGCGGCGGCCAGATGTTCGATGTTGGCTCGGAGACTCATGCTTGCCTACCTTTTCGCGGTCCGGGTGCGGAGGACCGCCTCGTTCGAAGTCTGAAAGAAACACGGTGAGCTGCCAGTGCCGCCGGTGTACGAACGGCGAGAGCGGGGCGATCGAGCTATTTCGACTGCGGCTCCATGTACGTTGGCGGCGGCATGCCCGCTACAGCTAGTACTGCGCTACGCCCACTTGGGTTACATCTCGACTCTACGGCTCGATTCCGGACACGTGAGCGAACCCACCCGATTGAACTGCCGTTTCAAGCCTTCTAAACGGTGATTAGGCTGCTTTTGCGCCGAATGGTTGACGCCCGGCACACAATGGGGTGGGCCACAATGACGGGGTTTCACCCGCGACCGATCGCCGCAGCGGGCGGACCTGATCCGTGGGGTACGCGCGATTGTGAGATGGGGTGGAATCGTCACCAATGATGACGATTGTCTTTCTGTCACACGCCCCGATCGGCGGGGCGCGGGTCACGGGGTTGCCTCTGTTGCGGGTGTTTGTCCCACCCGTATCCCCCGATCGCCAATTTCTCCCGAACGACCGATAGCGCCGCGACGTTGTTCCCGTGAGCCCTGTTTACGCCCCGATGCGAGCAGGACCGACGACACGGTGCCCCGCCAACGGGGTTGGCGTTCGGCCCCCTCGACGGCCAACGGTACACTGCGCCCGTTTTCCGACTACCGACCATGTCTCGCGCAAGCCGTTCGTTGTTCCTGTCGTTGCCCGTGTTGCTCGTTTCGGCCTGCGATGGGCCGGCTTCACACGAGTACGACATCGTCGATAGCCCCGAGCCGACGCCTCGCCAGGTCGAGGCTCCCGTGCGCACGAAGAAGGACGAGCCCGCATCCGATCCCGGCTCACCCGAGGACTGTGGGCCCCGAACCGGTCGCAACGCCGAGGGCACGTGCGAGGTGCTCCGTACCCGCGAGATCACCCACGCCCAGCAAGTGCAGATCCCATCGGGTCGGTTCGTGATGGGCAACGTCCCCCGCAGCTACGCGACGGAGATCGGGCGCCACGATCCGCGGGAGCGCTGGGCCGGCCAACCCCCCCGCTACTCGGAGACGGGATCGTTTTGGATCGACGTGCACGAGGTGACGCGCGAGGCGTATGCCGCCTGTGTGGAAGCGGGCAGCTGTACCGAGGCCGCCTGCGCCGACGGAATCAATCCGGTGGACAAGTACTCGCCAGAGGCGGCCAAGCTGGTACCGCAGACGTGCGTCTCCTATCGGCAGGCCGATGCGTTCTGCAAGGCGCAACAAGGGCGTCTGCCCAGCGCGACCGAGTGGGAGTTCGCAGCGCGTGGAGTCGATGCCCGCATGTTCCCGTGGGGCAACCAGATGCGAGACGAGTACGCGGCCATGCTGTTGCCGATTGGGGGTGCCCCCGGAGACTCCAGCTACTTCGGCGTCATCGGCATGGGCACCAATGCGATCGAGTGGGTCTCGGATGCGTACACCCCCGACGTGGGCCTGGCCGGCTACATCAAGGCGCCCTTCCGCAATCCCAACGGTCCCTTGCTCGCAGCCGAGGCTCTCCGCGGGCCACGGTTCCTGTCCAAGGGCGGCAAGACGGGCACCCGCATGCCGCAGGACGGACCCGATCCGCGGCTGGGCTTCCGATGCGCGGCCGACCTCGGCGCCGATGAGAGTCCGCTGGAGGCCCCCGAGCAGCCGCCAGCCATCCCGCTGGTCCGGCGTGCTTCCGCGACGCTGACCGTGTTCGGTGGCGTTGCCGAGGCGGTCAATCGCAACGAAGCCGAGAAGTTTTGCACGGTGCTGCGAGTGGAGCACGAGGGCCAGGTCTACGAAGGCTGGCGGCTGCCGACGTTGGCCGAGGTGCAATCGATTCCCGACAACTTCCGCGGCCCAGGGCCGTTTTGGGGAGTCGATGGCGCGATGATCCGACGGCCGGGCAAGGCCCCCCGCGGGCACGGAGCCGGATCCCAGTGGTTGGATGGCCAACGAGGCCGAGCCCACCGATGCGCTCGCCGCCCGCTGCGTTCGCGACGAGGCGTGAGCCCGTCCGACGGCTGTCGCAGCCCACGAGTTCTGCTACCGTCATCGCCGATGATGATTTCTCGCCTCGCCCTCGTGTGCTCGGTTTCGATGCTCGTGTTGGGGCCGGCGTGCCAGGGCAAGGGCGGTAGCCCCCAACCGGCCGCGGCCAAGTCCACTCCGGTCGCCAAGGCAGCCGCCACACCCGAGGCTGGGGCACCGCCCACCAAGGCCGCACCGCCCACCAAGGCCGCACCGCCCACCAAGGCTGCACCGCCCGCCGAGGCTGCACCGCCTGCCGATGCCGCACCGCCTGCCGATGCCGCACCGCCCAAGGATCTCGGCCGTCAGTTCACCGACCCGCGCTGGTTCCGCAAGACGCTCTTCGGCGACAAGGGCAAGGCGCTGAACACCAAGCGCTCCGAGGCCGACGAGCAAGGCCGTTTCTCGAGCCTGATTCTCTTCGAGCTCACCGACACCACGGTGGATGCCTGCGCCGACCAACTCACCGAGGCGGTCAAGGGCGACGTCACCAACATCAAGCGCGAGCAAAAGCCGGGGGATCGGGTGCAGCTGACCGGGTCCACCGATCGCTACACGATTACGTTCATGTGCGGCGTGACCAACGGCAAGACGGTCGCGTACGTCAGCTACGCCTGGACCTGACGACGCGCGAGGCTTTCGCCCGTGCCTCCACGGGGTCGTGACACCGTCGGCGGCAGTGCTCGCCCAGCGCGGGTATCCACCGATCGCGGGTCCATCTCGACTGCCACGGTCGAGCGTCGGCCGGGGCGGAAGTCATAAGCCCCGCGAGAATACGGGGGGCATCCCCAACCGACACCAACCGCTCCATCGCGCGTGCCAGGGCCAATCGCGGACGCTCCGTGGGTAACAGCGAGGCCCACGCTGTACCAGGAGCACGGCGAGTGCCGAGCGACACGACCAACGACGGCGCCGGGCATGCGCTGCCGCGCGGGACCTCGCGATTGGCGTTCTTCAGCGGCCGCGATCGGCACGTTTGGTGGACGCACCCACGGTCACACGTTAGGTTGTTCAATAGGATGTTGGACGACAACGGGGGCATCTCGCCCTTTGGGTGGTCGGTCGCGTGGGCCGGGCACGAAGCCAATCGGCTGGGCGAGGACGTCCAGGCCCTGGTGGAGTGGTCCGCGGGCACGTGCAAGCGCTACTTCCCTCCAGAGCGCGGCTACCAGATCGCGATCGAGGTCCCGGCGGGTGCCGCGCAAGGCGCACGCATGAGTGTTCGGCGCGGAGACTTCACCGCCCGCGTCGCCATCGAACGCACCGCATCCGGCCGCTCCGTAGCGGCGATGGTCAGGCGGAGCACGCCTTCCATTCGTGTCTACGGCAGCGCGCGCTCCGACACGTTGCACCACGCGCACCAGCTGGGCGAGCGCCTCGTGCAACGAGGACGCGTGGTCGGCTGGGGCGTCGGAATCGGGCTGTTCGCAACGCTTGCCTGGTTGATGATCGGCGTACGCGATCCGATCTACGTCCTGGGCGGAATGCTGTTGGTGGTGGCCCTGCTGCTGACGCTGATGGCCGGCGGCACGCTGGGCGCCTGGGTGGGCGAGCGTCTCGCCGAGTTCCAGCGTGGCCGCGCCCGTCGCGACGTGGGCAGCAACCCCGCGTTGCCAGACGACATCCGCCGATGGAAGGGGCTGTCTCGACAGCTCAACGCGCAACGCTCGGCCCTCAACGGCCGCCGTGCCCTGCCCTTCCGCCGCGAGCCCGGCCAGCTCGCCAGCTGAACCCACGGCGAACGCCGTAGTCCTGGCTCACGGCGCTTCACTTTGCGGCTGCACCCGTGCGCGGCATGCTGCACGAGGATGGGTGCAGGCGAGTCGCGAGGAGACGATCCGTCGGACGAGCTGGAGCGCCGCGTCACCCCACTGCGCTCGCGCCGACATGACGCGAGCGGGGAGCACGAAGCACTCGCGTTGTCGCCCCCTCGACCGGCGCGGTGGGTCGACGACACCTCGGGCTCCAACTCCTCCGGCCGCCGTCGGGGCTCCAACTCTTCCGGCCGACGGCGAGGCTCGAGCCCCCGCGGAACATCACCCCGGCGCGGGACACAGATCCAGCGCTACGTGGTCATCGACCGGATCGATGGCGGGGGCATGGGTGATGTGTTCATCGCCTACGATCCTCAGCTGGACCGGCGTCTCGCCGTCAAGGTGCTCCGCGATCAACCCGGTGTACGCGAGGACTTCGACCACGAGCGACTGCGCCGTGAGGGCCAGGCCCTCGCCCAGCTGTCTCATCCCAACGTCGTGACCATCTACGACGTCGGGGAGTGGAACGAGCGCACCTTCATCGCCATGGAGCTGGTCGACGGCACGCACCTCGGCCAGTGGCTGCGTCGTCGGCCTCGCACCCAGTCGGAGATCCTCGCGGTGTTCGTCGCCGCAGGTCGGGGCCTGGCCGCGGCCCACGCCGCTGACATCATCCATCGCGACTTCAAGCCGAGCAACGTCGTCGTGGAGGAAGGAGGACGGGTGATCGTCCTGGACTTTGGGTTGGCGATGGCGGGGACCGAGGGCCGTCCCTTGCCGGGCTCGGGACCGACCAAGGAGCCGAGCCTCCACGACGACCCTCTCACCGAGACCGGTCGGACGGTGGGTACTCCGCCCTATATGGCGCCCGAGCAACACCGCGGCAAAGCGCTCGACGCCCGCACCGATCAGTTCAGCTACTGCGTGTCGCTGTACGAAGCTCTGGTGGGACAACGGCCGTTTCCCGGTCACGACGTCAGCACCTTGGTGAAGGCCAAGCTCGGGCGACACCTGCCTCCGTTGCCGGAGCCTTCACCCATTCCACCTTGGCTGCGCCCCATCATCACGCGGGGGCTGTCTCCCAACCCGAGCGAGCGCTATCCCTCGATGGACGCGTTGTTGCACGAGCTGGACCGCGGACGCGACGACCCCACGCCGCGCCGACGCCGTGTGTTGCTGACCGCCGCCGCCACGACCGTGGTCGGCCTGGGTGCGTGGTGGGCCTGGCCCCAGCCCGTCGTGTGTGACAACGGCCGTGACCGCGTGGGCGAGGTGTGGGACTCGACCAAGGCGCAGCAGATGCAAGGGGCGTTCGCACAGACCGACATCGCGTATGCGCAGGAGATGTTCGAACGCACCACCGAGCGCCTGGACGCCTACGCCACCGACTGGGCCGACCACCACCGCGAGACCTGCCGCGCCCTGCAG
>JAHZJA010000511.1 GCA_022601155.1 Deltaproteobacteria bacterium
AGCTGCAGGCCCGCCTGTGCGGCGAGTTCCATGGCTTCATGGGTTGGCACGATGCCCCGCTGCTCACCCAGATGGTCGATTACCCGTACCTCGCGGGCACGAATGCGACGACCCACCCGATGTTGTTCGGATGGACGGCGATGTTGGGGTCTTGAACTTCTGCGGCCGATCGTCAGTCTCCTTGAAAAAGGGGCACGCGCACGCCGAGGCTTGGAAAGTGGTCGGCGTGGGTCGGGCCGCAGGGTAGCGGGCCGAGCCGACGCGATGCCTGGCGAGCTTCCCGGTTTTCGTAGCCCGGCGTCAAGCCGAACCGTCGCTCCCGGGCGAGGTAAAAACACACGACCCCGACCACCTGGGCAGGTGACCGGGGTCGTGGTTGTAGGGCTGGGCGGCTTCGAACCGCCGACTTCTACCGTGTCAAGGTAGCGCTCTACCCCTGAGCTACAGCCCTTCGGGGTTCTGGTCGCACGCCGCGGAGTCCCGCTGCGACGATGCAGGCGGGCCGTTTAGCGTGGGGGTGAAGACCCCGTCAAGAGGAAAATCCCGCCGTGGGGCCGCTGCGGCCCTCCGTGGGTCGATCGCGGGCCGCGGTGGCGAACAGCTCCTCGATGGCGTCGGCGTAGCGGTCCAGCACCACCGGGCGCTTGACCTTCCGGGTGGGGGTCAGCTCCCCCGTTCGCTCGCCGTACGGCGACGGCACCACGTAGAAGGCGCGCACCCGTTCGTGACGGGACAGGCCCGCGTTGACCTCGTCCACGTGCGTCTGGATGAGCTGACGAATTCGCGGGTGTACCGCCAGGTCAGCGTATCCGTCGCAGCCCAGGCCCTCGCGGTCGGATCGCGACAGCATCAGCTCGGCATCCAGGCTGATGAGGGCCACGACGTGCGGACGCGCGTCCCCGCAGACGGTGGCGTGGGCGATGCCTTCTTGGATGCGCAGGCGCTTTTCGATCATCAGAGGCGCGACGTACTTGCCCGTCGAGGTCTTGATGAGGTCCTTCTTGCGGTCGGTGATCCGCAAGAACCCATCCCGTAGCTCGCCGATATCCCCGGTGTGCAGCCAGCCCTCGGCGTCGATGGCCTCCGCCGACAGCTGGGGATGACCGTGATAGCGAGCCATCACACTGGGAGCCCGGATCAGCACCTCGCCGTCGTCAGCGATCTCCGTCTCGCAGCCCGGCAGGGCCGGACCGACCGTCCCGAAACGGTAGCGGTCGGGGCGATTGACGTGCGTCGCCCCGGAGGTCTCCGACAGGCCGTAGCCCTCCAGCACCAGCAACCCGGTGGCGTGGAACATCTCGGCCACATGGCGGGACAGCGGCGCCCCACCCGAGACGAAGAAGCGGATGCGACCACCAAAGCGGGCCCGGACGCGGCTGAGCACGGCCCGCTCCGCGAGCGCGTGCTGCAGCGACAGCGCGGTTGGCACGGCCGAGCCCCGCTGGCGCAAGCGGCTGACCCGGCGGCCGACCTCCAGTGCCCGGTCGAAGACCGCCCGGGTCACGCTCCCCGGCGCACCCGCTTGCTCCAGAATGCTGGCGTAGGCCCGTTCGTACATGCGCGGGACCGCGGCCACGAAGGTGGGGGCGATCTCCTGGAAGTTGGCGTAGATCCGGCTCTCGCTCTCGGCGAAGGCGCTGACGGCCCCCTGCTCCACCGTGGCCCACACCAGGTGCCGGGCAAAGATGTGGGCCAGCGGCAAGACCAACAGTTGCTCGTCTGTGTGTGCGACCGGAACGACGTTTTTGATCGCCCACGACTCGTAGATCAGGTTGCGGTGGGCCAGCACCGCCCCCTTGGGCTCCCCGGTCGCGCCCGACGTATAGACGAAGGTCATGGGGTCGTCGGGGCCGATCCGTTGCTCGAGCGCGTCGAGTGCCTCGGCGATCGGTCCCTCGGCAACCAGCGCCTCCCGGCCAGCCTCACAGACCGCGTCCCAGCCGTGGACCGTGACCGGCCCGTCGGGCTCGGGCTCGGGATCTGCGATCACGATGATGTGGCGGACCGCAGACGCCGTAGACGACACCAGCGAGCGCCCCTGGCCGTCTTCGACGATCACCGCCACGGCGCCGCTGTCATCGAGGATCGCCTGAACCTGGTCGGCGGCCAGGCTGGGATAGATGGGAACCGAGACCCCACCCGCCATGGCGATGCCGAGGTCCGCGACGACCCATTCCTGGCGGGTGCGCGCCAAGATGGCGACGCGCTGCCCCGGGGTGATCCCGATCGAGATGAGACCTGCGGCCAGCTCGCGGGAGGCCTGCTGCCAGCGCGCCCACGAGATCGTGCGCCACGAGCCGTCGTGCTTGTGACGCAGCGCAGGCTGGTGGGCCGATTTCCGGACCCGCGCCGCAAACATGGCCATCACGTTGCGGTGCGCGAGGCCTTGGGCGGGCCGCGGAACGAAGTCCGGTGCCGACTCGTGCATGGGCAAAACGGGGCGTGGATTTACCATGGTTGGCCGGTGGCGTTGACCGCCGCCCGCTGTGGCCGCCGCCAGGCGAGCGCAGGGTGCGAAACCCGACAAGGCCACGGAAACTCCGAACCCACGAGTGGGTGTTCATGCCCCATGGCGCGACGGTAGACTGCGGCCGCTCGCGTGGGACCACCCGGTCCCCGCTGCACTTAGCTTGGCATGCGACAAACCAGATCCCGGGGACGCTCGTTGAGCGTTCTCGTGTGCCACGCAAGCACGAGCACGGGGAGGTAACCCGTCGATGGCCAGCCTAGCCGGCAGCACGATCGACAAGTACGACATCATCGAGGAAGTGGGGCACGGCGGCATGGCCGTCGTCTACCGCGGTCTCGATCGCGTGCTGAAGCGAGAGGTTGCGGTCAAGGTCCTCCACCCGCATCTGGCCGATCGCAAGGAGTCGCGCCTGCGCCTAGAGCGCGAGGCCCTCGCGGTCGCGAAGCTGCGGCACGCCAACATCCTCGAGATCTTCGACTACTCGGGCCCCGACGCGGTCGAGAGCTACATCGTCACGGAGTTCATCCACGGGATGACGCTCAAGCAGTGGGTCGACGACAAGCTCGAGCCCCGCCCCGCCGTCGCGGCGATGATCATCCATCGGCTGTGCCTGGCGCTTCAGCATGCACATGGCGGCGGCATCGTGCACCGGGACATCAAGCCCGAGAACGTCATGATCCGTCGCGACGGCGTGCTCAAGCTGATGGACTTCGGCATCGCGCAGATCATCGACGACCAGAAGCTGACGCTGACCGGCCAGCTCATCGGAAGCCCGGCCTACATGGCGCCGGAGCTCATCAGCGGGCGACCGCTCGACCAGCGTACCGATCTGTTCTCTTTGGGGATCCTGCTCTATCAGCTCGCCACCGGGCACCTGCCGTTCTCCGGCCGCAACCCCCACGAGGTGCTCAACCGGATCGCCGATGGCGACTATCCCCTGGCGGTGACCGTCTGCCCGCTGGTCGACCGCGACCTGGAGGACATCATCGCCTTGGCACTGGCCAGCGATCCCGACGACCGCTACCAGAGCGTGGAGACGTTCGGCCTGGAGCTGGCGCGCTACCTCGATGAGGTCGGGGTGGAGGCCACCAACGCCGAGCTGGGTGACTACTTCACCGACCCTGCCGACTACATCGTCCGGCTCGACCGGCGGGTGTGCGAGGCGCTGACGGGTCGGGCAAAGGCGGCGGCACACGACGGCGAGACCGCCCGCGCCATCCATCTGTTGGGTCGGGTGCTCGAGCTGGATGCCGCCCACGCGGGCGCCACCACCCTGCTTCAGCAACTCCGGCAGCGGGAGCGTCGCAACCGGCGGATGCTGGTCGTCGGGGCCTCGGTGCTCTCGGCCGGGCTGGTGTTCGCCGTGGCCCAAGCCCTGCCCACGGGAGACCCGGTCGACGAAGGACAGGCCGGCACGCTGGCTCATGCCGCGCTGCGCGACCGGGTCGACGACGACGTGAGCACGGCGCTGGACAGCAGCACCGACGTCCGCACGATTCCCACCGTGGTACCGCCGTTGGAGACCTCGGCCCCTCCCGCGGGCAACGACGCCGGGGCCCCACCCGACCCGACCGAGGCTGCGCCCGGAGACACCACCGCCGCCTCGGTCACCAACCCGGGGACGACACGGCGCAAGGCGGTCACCCCCCTGCCGCCTCGGGTACCGGTCACCGTTCCCTGTCGTCTGGCGTTTTGGGGCATCCCGCTGCCCACGGCCAAGAACCTCGACTTTCGCATCAATACCGAGACCCACGACCTCGACGCGATGCGGATGGACGTAGACGTCGAGTTCGCCGGTGGCTCGGCCACCGTGCGCATCAACGACAATCGCTACACCGGGTATCGCCGCCTGACTCCCGCCGAATGCGCCGCGGGACCCGTCAAGGTGAAGATCAGCCCACTGGATGCCTATATCCGGTTCGTGGGACTGCCCAAGGGAGCGGCGGTGGCGTGCCTGGACGGGTGTCGCGACGACATCATCGGGAAGAACCGCTCCGCCTCGAACTTCCCCCACATCCCGATCACCCAAGGGCTCACGCAGCCCGTGCGGCTGGTCATCAAGCACATCAAGCACGAGACGATCACCGTCTCCAAAGACCTGCTTCCGGGGCCCAACACCATTCGGGTCGCGATGAGTCCACGCGCAGACCCATGATCGCGCATCGCCGGTGTAGCGGCCGGTAGACCACGCGCCGCCCTGGTTTTTCCCGTGCTCGAATCACGGTAGGCTCGCGGCGCCCCGGATGCGTCTCGCCCTCGTCACCGCCGTCTGCGCCAGCCTCGCCCTCGGCGCCGTGCCGGCTGCGGCATCGGAGCCGTCGACGGGCGAGCCGCGAACGCTCGAGGTGCCCGCCGACGAGGCCACCGCGGTGCAGCAGGCGGAGCAGGCGTGGGGCCGGGGCGATTGGGACCAGGTGCGGCAATTGCTCGATCCGGTCGCGGCCGATCCCCGGGGTCTCCAAGATGGCCGTCTCCGCGAGAAGGCCCTGTGCTTGCTGGCCGACGCGACCATCAACGATCTCGACATCGACGAGCGGGCACGCCGCGAGGGGGCGAGCGAGCACCTGGGGCGGCTGCTCGATCTCGATCCCGACTGGCGGCTGCCGCCCGCGATCTACAGCCCGGACCTGTTCGAGTTGTTCGTCGAGATCCAGGACCAACGCAGCAAGCGGAGCTCGGAGCAGTACGAGGCCGACATCATGGCCCTGCAGGCCGACCTCGCCGACTCCAACGCCATGCTGACCGACGTCCGGCGCTCCTACGAGGCGCTCAAGGTCAGCTACCAGGAGCAAGAGGTCGAGGTGCGCGAGCAGGTGGCCCGGACCCGCGCGCTGGCGATCTTCCCGTTCGGCATCGGCCACTTCTACAACCGCGAACCCGTGCTCGGCGGGATTTTCTTGGGGACCGAGGCAGCGGTGGGGATCACCGGGCTGACGCTCATCCTGTATCGAACCATCGCCGACGGCTGCCGTCGTGAGCAGGGCTTCCAGCGGGGCTCGCTGATGTGCGCCAATCGGAGCCTCACCGGGATTCGCAGCCGTCGCCGGGCGGAGGAGGCCATCGGCTGGGTGTTCATCGGCGCGGTGGCCGTGGACATCTTCCTGGCGCAGTACCGATTCCGGCCGATCAAGACCGAGTCCGTCAAGCGCGTGCCTCGGGGAGAGCTAGACGCGGGCGGATCGGGCGACAAGCGCCGCCGTCGCCGAGGACGCAAGCCGCGTGCTAAGGTCCGCCCGACGGGCGGCGGCGGCCCTCATGGCGTGAGCCTGGGCGTTTCCGTCCGCTTTTGACAGGGCATGCCGCACTTCCAGTACACAGGTCCCGACGGCACTTCCGTCCGCTTTCCGATCGTTCGTCGCCTCACCGCGATTGGCACCTCGGCCGAGTGTCATCTGGTGCTGACCGGGGAGGACGTTGCGCCGACCCACTGCACCCTGATCCACGAGCCGGGGCGCTACAAGCTCGAGTCGACCCAGCGCAGCACGCCGTTCTTCGTGCGTGGCCGCAAGACCCGCAGCTACGAGGTGAAGCACGGCGACATGGTGGTGGTGGGCAGCCACGAGCTGGTGTTCTCCGCCGTCGACTCCACCGCCGAGCCCGCGTCGGCCCCCGAAGACGCCAACAACGACGGTACGGAGATGCCGATCGCTGCGATGCAGCAGCTGCAGCAGTTCTCCGCGTTGTTGGCTCGGCCCGCCGATCTCGAGGCCTTGCTCGACGAGCTCATCGATCAGGTCGTGGCGATGACCCGGGCCCGCAAGGGGTTCTTGGTGCTCGCCGATGGCCACAACGAGAGCTACGAGATTCGGGTTGCCCGCAACCTCGAGCGCCAGCCGGTCGACGACCCCGCGGAGCTGCTGTCCGACAACATCATCCGCGAGGCGATCACGTCGCGCTCGGCCCAGATCATCAGCGACGCCTACGCCGACGAGCGCTTCCAGAGCAGCCTGTCGGTCATCAACCTCAAGCTGTGCAGCGTGATGTGTGTGCCGCTGCTGGTGCGGGGCGAGCTGCTGGGCCTCATCTATGTCGGCAACGACAACGTCCGCGACCTGTTCCGCGCCGAGCAGCTCGAGATGCTCGAAGTGTTCGCGGCCCAAGCGGCGTTGTTCATCAAGAACGCCCAGCTGCTCAATGAGCTGCGCTCCGAGAGCGCCGAGCTGGCCGAGCGGCTCGAGAACGTCAAGTTCGGCGAGATCATCGGGGCCTGCCCCCAGATGGTCGAGGTCTACAACCGAGTCGAGAAGGTCGCGAGCACCGACATCACCGTGCTCATCAACGGCGAGACGGGCACGGGCAAGGAGCTCATCGC
>JAHZJA010000512.1 GCA_022601155.1 Deltaproteobacteria bacterium
ACCCTGCGGCGCGACATGGCGAGCCGATGGGCAACCCGGGCCGAAGACGCCACCCGCGAGGCTCTGGGCCGCGGGGATCTCGAAGCCCGGAGCCGGGCGCTGTCCCACGCCAGTCGGGCATTGGCACTCAACCCCGACGACGAGCGTGCGCGCTCGACCTTCGTGCGGCTGCTGGTCGAGCCTCCCCGCACCATGCCCGGCGCGGCCGTCCAGAGCCTGCTGGAGGCCGACCGCGCCGCCGAGCGCGTCTCGGCCCGCGGCGGCGCCATCGGCTACTCCGCGTGGCTTTTGTTCACGCCGTTCTTGATGTGGATGGGCGTACGAGACTTTGGCCTGCTCGCCGCCCTGATAGGCTGCGTGCTGGTGGCTCTGGCCTCGAGCCTCGCCGCCATCAATCACCCACGCCCCGATGCGTGGGCGCGGCCGGTGACCTTCATTGCGGGCATCGGGGCGCTCATCATCCTGGGTCGATTGTGCGGGCCGTTGGTGTTGGTGCCCGGCCTGGCCGCCACCAACACCGCCGCGGTGATCGTGCATGCGCCCGCGCGGCGGCGAGCCTTCTACTTGGCCGTGGCCTCGGCTGCGGTCTTGTTGCCGTTGCTGGCCGAGGCCTTGGGGTGGCTGCCCGCCTCGTACCACTTCGTCGCGGGCCAGCTCATCATCGCGCCGCATCTGACCGAGCTTCCACAGATTCCAACGCTGGTGTTTCTCATCACCGCTACCGTGACGGCGATCGTCGTGCCACCGCTGTTGTTGGCGCGCACCCGCGATGGCCTGCGGGTCGCCGAGCGACAGCTCGCCGTTCATGCCTGGCAGATGGAACAACTGCTCCCCCACACGGCTCGGCCGCTGGTGCCACGCACGAGCGAAGGCGCCTAGTTCACCGACACTGCGCGGACCAACGGTGGGCCCAGGATCCCTGGCTCCCGCCGAGGGCTCCCGCCGCGTGGCCGCGTTCGAGGGGCTGAGCTCGGCGCCATGACCTCGCGAGCAGTGGTCGGCGCCTGCCCGTGGCGGCGGCGATCGATCCCCCCAACGGTCGCGAGCCAGCGCGCGGTCGCGAAGAGCTCGCGGCTGGCCACGGCCCAACCCACACGACGGGCATCCCTTGCCCCGTCGAGCCAGCGAGTGCTGCGTCGACGCTACCCCTGCCGTCGCGTCGGCCACCGTGGGTGCACGGCATCGGCAAGCAACGCGTGCACGACCGTGGGCACCGTCTCGGCGATGTCGAGGGCGACAGCCCCGCGACCTTCGCCCAGCCGCTCGCCCGCCATGCCGTGGATGTGCACCGCAGCGTGAGCGACCGTGGTGGCATGGAGGCCGCGTGCGAGCAGGGCACCACCCACGCCAGCGAGCACGTCACCCGAGCCCGCCGTGGCGAGAGCAGGACCGCCGCTGACGGCGATGGCGACCCGACCGTCGGGCTCCACCACCACGGTCCCCTCGCCCTTGAGCACCACCACCGCCCCCGTGCACTCGGCGAGGCGTCGTCCGGCGGCCAAGCGCGAGGCTTGCACTCGCCCCGAGGTCCAACCGGCCTCGGGCTCGATCCGAGCGAGCATGCGTGCCGCCTCGCCCGGGTGTGGGGTCACGATCCGCGGTCCGGCCGGGACGGCGCCGTCGAGAGCGAGCGTATCGAGCGCGCTGGCGTCCCACAGTGCAGGTCGGGGGTCGTCGCGGTAGAGGGTCGCCGCGGCGCTCCACGACGCGGCCGTCGTGAGCCCTGGTCCCACCACCAAGGCAGTTGCCTGTGACACGACCTCCTCGGCCGACGAGGTCCACGGGATCGTCATCAGCTCGGGCCGTGCTGCGGCCAGGACCGAGGCCAGGCCTGGCTCGGGGCTCGTCACCGTCACCAGGCCCGCTCCCATCCGCAGACCAGCCACCGCCGCCAGCAACGCCGCGCCCACGGTCCCGGGGCCTCCGCCCACCACCGCCAGGTGGCCGCGCTGCCCCTTGTGCGCACCAGCAGGCAGGCCGCGCAGTGCACCTGCCACCGACGCCGGATCGAGCAAGGCTTCACGGGGATCGGCTCCAGGGGCCGGTCGCAGGCCCATGTCGGCCACCACCACCCGACCTGCTCGGCCGCGTCCCGGGGTGATGTGCAGGCCAGGCTTGCTCCGACCGAACGTCACGGTGCAGGCGGCCCGGACCGCGACATCAGCCATCAACCCGGTGTCGGGGTCGATGCCCGAAGGTAGATCGACGGCGACGACGGTCGGCGCGTGGGTGTCCAGCCACCGGAGGGCTGACGCGATCGCCCCACGAGGCGCGCCGCGACTGCCCGTGCCCAGCATCGCGTCGACCCACAGCCGGTCTGCGTCCTGTACACCGGGCAGGCCCTCGTGAATCGGTACCCCGCACGACTGCGCCATCGCCCGTTGGTCGGCGACCGCATCGCCGTACCGTGGCGTCACCATCCACGCCGCCACCGGGACGCCCCAGCCGTGCAGCTGACGGGCCACCGCCAGCCCATCGCCGCCGTTGTGGCCGGGCCCCACCAGCACTCCGACCGCGCTCGCCGATCCTCCGCGAAGCGCCACCACTTCGTGGCTCACACACAGCGCAGCCCGCTCCATCAGCAACGGCGACGGCACCCCGCCCTCGGTCATGGTGTACGCGTCGCTGGCGGAGGCGATGGCGGCCGTCCACAGCTCGGCCGGCGCGGCGCGGGTCATGCCACCGCCACCGCGACGGCGGCGGCCATGCCTCCCGCGTGGGTGATCGACAGCAGCATCGACCGCACGCCCTTTTGCTCGGCCACCTCGCGGGCGCGCCTAGACATCACCACCGTGGGGCCGTGCTCTCCGGTGCGGGCGGGCATCACCTCGACATCGTGCCAGCTGATGCCCCGCGGGGCACCCAGCGCCTTGCTCGTCGCCTCCTTGGCCGCGAAACGGGCCGCGAGACACTCCCAGGGCAGCTTGCGCTCCATGCAGTAGCTCGACTCGCGCTCGGTGAAGATCCGCCGCACGAACCGGTCGCCGTGGCGCTCGATGGCGGTGCGCATGCGCTCCACGGGGCAAAGGTCCAGGCCGAGGCCGAGCACGCTCATCCGGGGGCTCCGAGCTCGGACGCTGCCGCGTCGAGGATGCGACCGATCTGTCCGTCGATCCCACCTTCGTTGGCGGCCTCGACCATCACCCGCAGCTTGGCTTCGGTGCCCGAGTAGCGCACCAACACACGTCCCGCGTCGCCCAGCTCGCCCTCCACCTCGCGGATGGTGCGGCTGACGTCGGGGAGGCGGTCGAGCGGGGTCTTGCGGGCGACCATCAGGCTCCGGGTCACCTGTGGATAGCGAGTCATGACGCCCGCCAACGACGACAGCGGACTCCCGGTCCGTCGCATGATCGTCAGGACCTGCAGCGCGGCCACCAAGCCATCGCCCGTGGTGGCGTGATCGATGAACACCAGGTGCCCCGACTGCTCGCCGCCGAGGTTGTAGCCACCCGCCCGCATCGCCTCGACCACGTAGCGATCGCCCACGGGGGTTCGCACGAGTCCAATGCCGACTTCTTCGAGCGCGCGCTCGAGGCCGAGGTTGGACATCACGGTGGCCACCACGGCGCCTCCGCGCAGCTCGCCGCGCTGGGCCATGTCGCGGGCACACATGCACATGATGGCGTCGCCGTCGACGGGGTCGCCGTTTTCGTCGCACATCACCGCGCGGTCGGCATCACCGTCGAGGTCGAGGCCTAGGTCGGCCCCATACTCTTTGACGGCGGCCTGGATG
>JAHZJA010000513.1 GCA_022601155.1 Deltaproteobacteria bacterium
CGTAGAGGCCGTTGCCGCCATAGTCGAAGCCCTCGGGCAGGTTCTCGGGCAGCTCCCCTGCACCACCTCCACCCGCACCACCGCCGCCGCCGAAGACCTTGCCCTTGCCACCGGGGCCGGCCTTCCACGGCTTGGGTGGGGTGGAGCGCTTGCTCGCGTCGTCGGTGGGCTCGTCCTTGGCGGGCTCGGCCTTCGACCGTTGGGCCGCGAGGACCGAGCCGCCCACGAGCAGGACGGCTGCACCTGCGGCCACCGCCAGCAGCCCACCAGCTCCACCGCTCTTGTTCTTCTTCTTGGATGCCTTCGCCACGTTCACACCTCCTTGGTTTGTGCCGACTTGCGCCGACGCCAGCGCCACAACACGACACCCACGGCCCCGGTGGCCACGACCGCCGCCCCTAGCTTCAGAACGTCCCACCCCGTCTTCACTGCACCCCGGATTGTGCCGAGGGCCTCGGCGACGGAATCGGCGAGCGTCTTGGACTCGCCCGGGGCGGAGCGGGATAGCTCGCGCTGCGTCACGAGGAGCCACTCGCCCACATGCGAGGAGGTCGCGCGCAGCTGCTTTTGCAGCGCTTCGACCTCGATGAGCTGATTCCACAGCATCGCGGCCGTCATCGCATCGGGTCGAGGCGACCACGGCACGCCCATCACCGTGTCTTCGGGATGCCGACCGTCGAGCACGGGCCCGGTCACCCACCGGTCCAGGTAGCCCACCATCGTCTGTCCGTCCTCGTCGCCCTGCCAGCACTCGGGCGCCTCACCCCAGCACGGGGGAATCTCATCGAGGTAGTGGTCGACGCGGACGCTGAAGGCCTTGAAGTCGCGATCCCACCTTCGAAGCGCTCGCGCTTGGGCCGACGTGTCCAGCGGCCAGGCACCCACGCCGACCGCCGCGCGAAGGTTGGTCATGCTGTCGCGCATGGCTCGGAGCATCAGCACCACCGCGAGGCCGGTGTAGCGACCGGGCTCAACCTTCCATACGTCGCGGAGGCGGTTGCGGTAGGCAATCGGGTCGAGTCGTTCGCGCATCAGCTCACCTCCAATGCGCCGTCGGTCCCGGGACAGCCCCACGACGTGATGGAGTCGAGGTCGTCGGTCTCGTCACCGAGGCCCAACGCCATCACCCACGGCGGTGGGTTTTCCTTGGTCGAGCCGTCGGGCCACCACACGCCGAGCGTCGACAACGTCTTGCCGTCCGACTCCCACAAGACCTTGCGGTCGATGGCCGGCAGCCACAAGAACTCCAGCTCGCGCCACGCTTCGTTGGCTCCGTAGCCCGATGCCCGCCAGATGTTGCGGGACGGCTGCTCACTGTTGGCCAGCTGCGCCGCGACGGGGCCGTGCACCGGCAATAGAAGGATGCTGCGCCCGTGGTCGCTGACCCGGGTGCCTTGCTTCGGTTCGGCGCCATACATCGCATCGTTCCAGCCCGAGCACTGGATGAAGTCGATGACCCGATTGCGGCGCCCACCGGTCGAGATCCCGATCGCGAAGTCGAGGGCCTCATCGTCCGACAGCCCGCCGTGCTCCTTCGCGGCCAGAAACCCCTCGCTCAGCAGGTACCGGTGGGCGATGCCGCTGGAGCGCGTGCCTCCAAACGTGTCGCCGTAGCGCACCGGATAGAAGCGCCCGCCCTCGGGGTAGTCGGTGGTCAGCTCGCCAAGCTCCTGTTTTGGAGGCGGCTGTACCGGGCGATCGCCCCCGGTGACCTTGGGGCCCTTGGTGGTGGGTCGCGTCTTGGGCTTGGCCGGCCGAGGCTTGGACGGACCGCCGCCGAGCTTCCCGCGAAGCTTGCCGAGGTGAGACCGCGTGCGTCGCCGTGGCTGCGGGCTCGTGGCCGCGGTGGCCGATGCAGTGCCGATCCACAGCAACCCGCCCAGCAGGCCCACCACGCCGAGCAGCCCCCACGGCCGCGAGCGTTTGGCCTTGCCCTTCGCGGGCTTGGTCCCCCGCGAGGACGACTCAGGCATCGCAGCCCCCGGCGAGCGCGTCGCGGACGACATCGAGGATGAGACCCCACACCCGCTGTTGCTTGGCGTCCTCGCCCGGCGGCCACGAGTGCTCCGGGTAGATCGCCTCGGCGACCACGGTGGCGGCCACGGACTCGTCGGTCACCCCTTCGCCGATCGCCGCACACGCGGCCGCACGGGCCTCGCTCTCGCGCCACAGCAACCGCTTCGCTCGCAGCTGCCCGAGTCGCTTGTTCGGCCGTGGCTTGGGCTTGGTCGCCTTGGAGGCGACCCACACGACCAGCGCTGCGCCGAGGATCAGAATTGGAAAAGGGTTCATGGAGTCACCATCCCTTCGGTGGGGTTGTGGAGCCCCCAGGGGCTCCGATGCATGGCGTGCCAGTAGCGGGGTCGCTGCTTCACCAGCTCGACGCGGTGGCGCTGGCGAACGGCCTCGGGCGAGCGTCCGGCGATCCGCTCGACGGCGCGGGCGTGGCCCACCTTGATGGCGGCGATCGGTCCGCACGAGGCGGCACCCTGCTGGAACACGACGGGCGCCGCCTCGAACACGGCCGAGGTGCTCGGAGAATCGGGGGTCCACACGACGCCGGCCTCGGCGGCGCTACGGGGCGGCCGTTGCCCCTTCGACCACCGCTCGAGGAACCACAGGCAGTTCATGGAGGCGAGCAAGTCGAGCAGCTCCTCGAGCACGGCTTCGCTCGGTGGCCCGGCCAGGTGGATCGCGACGGCATGCATCAGGGTGCGATCTCCCAAACGAAGGTGACGACGCGGTCTTCGGCCACGGCATCGAGCGACAGGTGGGTGGCCGACGGGGCGACGGACGCATAGCGGCGACCGTTGGCGGGCACGAACACATCACCGAGCGCCACGCCTCCGCTGGCCGGGTCCCCTCGGGTCCACGATCCCGGCAGCGCCACCGCAGGGTTGCTCGGGTACAGGGTGAGGGCCCGGGCCGCGGGTGGGATCTCCACCACGAGGCCGCTGGTCTCCCGGATGAAGAAGGTCTGCGAGAGCAGAGCGGTCCGGGCTCCGCGGGACTGCTCGATCTGGAGAAGCCGAGCGACAGCCTGGGTATCCGCCAACAACCCTCGGCGGTTCTCGGCGTCGCTCGATAGCTGAGCGTCGGTCGGGGCGAGCAATTCGACCTGAAGACTCTCGGCGTACAGCTCCAGCGACTGGCCGAGGTCGACGAGGTACGTGCTACTGCCGCCCCGTTGACCGGCGATGATGCGCAAGCGAAGCGCCGAGCGCCCGACGGCGGGCGCGTCCTCCATCTCATTGCCGGTCAACGGAGGCACGGGGACGATGGAGGTGCGGATGACCTCCCGGACGGAGCTGGCGACGAGCCACAGCCGCTCGCCGCGGCCGCAGTCGTCAGTCCAACTGTTGACGATGCGGGTGGGCTGTTGGAGGTCGGCCACCGTGCCGTCGGGAGACAGCACCGAGAAGACGCGCACCCCCGGGAATCGCCGGGGGGCGCAGCTCCGTCCGAGCAACACGATGTCGTTGACGCAATCCTCCATGGCCCACCTCCAACTTCAGTGACGATGACTCAGGCCGAGCGGCCCTCGGTGTTGGCGGCCAGCGCCATGTCGCGACACGGGTGCTGACCGCAGCGCCACCCCATTGGCAGCGAGTCCAGCTCGTAGCCCCAGATCTCCGCACGGAAGTCACCGGCGACCGCACCATCGAAGTTGAAGCCGGTGAGGATCAGCTGCTCGGCGTCCGAGTCACGACTGAACGGTCCCCACGCAACCTCCCAGCCCGGCACGCCATGCTCGCCGCCCGCACCGCTCTTGTTGAAGTACGCGGCAAACTCCACCCCCTGGACGGTGGCCGCGGTCGGGCTCGGGTCGTGGAAGGTCTCCTGCGGGATGTTCTTGATGGTCACCGCGGTCAGCAAGGCGGGGACGGCCGCGAGGGCGTTGGCGTTGCTACGCGCCACCAACCGCAGCGCAATCGGCAGGAAGTAGTTGGCCTGCACCGGAACGACCGGAAACCGGAAACTGGTCAGCGCGGCTTCCCCCCGAACGCCGCCGCTCACTACCTTGAGCGGGCAGCCGAACTCCTCGGCGAGCTGGTGGTAGCAGTCGTTGAAATGACGTCGGCGGTCGACGACCGGACCCTTCGTCTTGCATCCGGCGTTGCAGCCACCTCCCACCGCAAAGCCTTCGGTGGTCGCGGCAGCGGCCACCGCCGAGGGAGTTTTGGCGGCGAGGCGATGGCTACGTACGGCTTTGGCGGCGGCTGCCGAAGCGCGCCGGAGATCAGAAGTCGAGAACATGGGGAAACCTCCTTGGTTGGGTGTCTGGGAAGTGGTGGATGTAGGGAAAGAAGTCAGGTGGAGCGGCCGAGCTTGTTGCCCCACCCACGCAGAACGGGCACCAGTCCGGCCATCGCGATGCCCTCCGCGATGTCGGGCAGCATGGTGTCGCTGGTCTCGTCGGTACCGGCAGCCACCACGGCGGCGACGGCTCCGCCGAACCCCAGAATGTGGCTGAGGCCAACGCCACTGCCCCCCAGAGACTCCAGCTGAGGCTGTTTCTGGAGCAGCAAGCCCACCAGCAGCGACGAGACGATGGTGCTGCCGCCACGGACGTAGCGGGCGGTCTTCATGCCTTCGACCTGTTCGTCGATCTCTCCGGCGAGCGCGTCGATCTTGTTGTCCTTGCGGACGGCGATCTCTCGCATCTCGCCTACGTTCTTGCCGCCATAGCGTTGGATGTTGCTCATGTCGCACCTCCCTTTTGGTGTGGCGGTGGCGTCGATGAGCCACCCGCGAAAAAAGAACTAGTGGCGAATGTCGAATGTCTTTGCAAAGGCACGGCTCCTATCGCTAGATGCCGGCACTCATCGATTGGAGGTGGTCAATGGCCTTTGAACGGGTCCGAATCGAAGAAAAAGCGGCCTCTGGAACGCAGGGCGAAACGCCCCCAACAACCCAGCGACGGCGGGAGCTACTGGCCAAGACGGTCGACCAGTGGTTACGCAGTGGTCTGCAAACCGTCGTCGTCGAACGACACATGGGACGAGGTGGGTTCAAGCCCACCGACATCGTCTATGAGGCGGCCGAGGACGGTGTCGCCGATGTGGAGGGGGTGACGATCCGCGGCGTCAACCCCATCGAGTTCGCACGTACGGCCATCGAGGACATCCGCGGCCACGCCGAGGAGCTGGGTGCCGCCAACTATCGGCTGGTGGGGTTCCGGGAGGGCGAAGAGGGCGAGGCGGTGGAGTGTTTCCGACTGGCGATACCGCGACACATGCTGGGAGAGATCCCGGTAGGTGACGAGGACCCCGTGGCCGAGGGCGTGGGCGGGCTGCTCCACGGCTACAAGTCCTTGGCCTCGCAGGCGCTGTCGTACAACCGCGGGCTACAGGAGTGGTATCTCAAGCTCGCCGGGTCGATTCCGGCGATTGCCGACGCGAACGCGAAGATGCTGCTCGCGAACGCCGAGGCGTTGGGCAAGGAGTCGCCCGCGGTCGAGCTGGAGCTCGCCAAGCTGGAGTTCGAGCGGGAGCGGCTGCGGGCCGAGGCGGTCGCTCGCCTTCGGCACAACAAGCAGGAGCGAACCGCCGAGTTCGGCAAGCATGTCGTCGACAAGCTCGGGCCCGATATCGCCGCGGCGCTGCGGCTTGTGGCGATGCGGTGGGCTGCGCAGCAGGGTGAGCCAGACCCCGACGACCCAACGACGGCGAGTGAGGCCACCGACGAGGCCGAACCCACCCACCGCTGCCCGTTGGCGCATCGGCTCGATGCCGCGCTGGCCGGTATCACCGACGACCAAGCGCAGCGGGCTCGAGCCATCCTCGGTGAGGACGCCTGGGCGCTCATCGAGACCGCTCGGGAGGCCGAGACCGACGAGGCGTTTCGGGCATTGGTCGAGGCCCTCAACGCCGAGCTTGCGCAGAGAGGCGAGGCCAAGGTGGCGTCGATGTTCATCGAGTTGATGGCGGTCGTCGGGCAGTCCGTCGTCGCCGAGCTGGCTTTCATCATCCAACAGGTCGACGGGGCAAACGCCCCAACGAAAGGAGCAAACCCATGCAACAGATCATGACGTTCACCACCATCGGGGCCGACGCCCTCGCGTGGCTCAACAGCGGTGGGATCTTCCACTCGGGTGTCTGCTGCGGCGATCGGCGGATCACTCTGATCAAGACCGTCGACGACGACACGCCCGTCGAGCATTCGGCGCTGACGACCGGCAGCCCCACCGCGGCCGAGGACTGGCTCAACGAGGGCGGCGTGTTCCTCGGTGCCTTCGGGCAGGACGGGCACATCACGGTCGTCAAGCGGGCCGAGGGCGTGGTTCCCGACAAGCCGAAGCCACGCGCGAAGAGGAAGGCCAGCAAGAAGAAGGCGAGCCGCCGAGCCGCAGCGGTCGCGACCGACGAGGGAGGCGCACAATGATCGACGAGGCAATCTGGTGCGTGTTGATCATCGCCGTGGCCATGGTGATTGTGGAGATCGGCTCGGCGAAGATCGGCTGGAAGGCCATGCGGGCAACCGCATCAATGCAGCTCGAGCACGACCGGGAGCGGCTTGCCTTCGAGCGCAAGAAGGCCGAGGACGACGAGAAGGTGCGCGCGCAAGCGTTGGCGCAGGCGATGCACATGCTCAACGGGCTGACCGCCCAAGCCGGCGGACCGTTCGGCATGCCGCGGGCGGATCCCCAGCCGAAGAACTGAGACACCGACAGCGGGGCCTCGCCGTGTACAGGCGAGGTC
>JAHZJA010000514.1 GCA_022601155.1 Deltaproteobacteria bacterium
ATCGCGAAGCCCGACTCGTAGATCCGCGCCAGCTCCTCCATCACCACCATCGAGTGCAGGAAGTCTCCCTCCACGCCGTCGTAGGCCTCCGGCATCCACGGACACAGCAGCCCCGCCTCCCCCGCCTTGCGCCACGCCTCACGATCGACCGAGCCCGCCGCATTCCAGGCCTCTTGGTTGGGCACCACCTCGCGCTCGAGGAACTTACGGACGGAGTCGCGGAACAGCGCGTGCTCTTCGGAGAACAGAGTGCGTCGCATCGGAGCGCCGAGGGTAGCAAAGCCCACCGCACAGACCGCCACGCCAGCGGCGGCCATGTCCACAACGACGGCTACCCATCGGACTTGGTTGCGCCCGCCTTGCGCTTGCGCGATGGGCTCCTGCTCTTGACGCGGGAAAACGGAGCACCGGGCAGAGACAGCTGCGGAGTCGGTACGAATCGGCGATGTTCTGGAATCACGCGGTCCCACAGGCCAAACGCGGAGGCGATCACATGGTCGAGCTCCAGCGTGGCGGCGGTTCGAGCCAGGTCATCCCCGGGCTCGCAACGGACGGCGAGTCGCGACCCTTCGAGGGTATGCAGTACGCCCTTGGACCATCCCGTGCCAGAGTAGGTCAGCACACCCGGAATCCACATTGCCGCGAGATCCTGCAGCGCGTAGGGGATCTTCTCGTCCGTGGTGCCGGATGTGTTCTGCCGCTTGCACTCCACACCCAGCGCGCGCTGATCGGACGTGCGCAGGACGAACACGTCGACGTGGCGGTCCTTGCCGATGATGGTCTTGCCGAATGCCACCTCGGTGTAGACGTCGAGCCCGCAGGCGCCGAATGACGCGTGGATGTACGCGGCAATTCGGTCCCGATACTCGTCACCATTCACGACGTTGGACATCGTATCGGGGAGTCGCGGGCACCGGATCTGAACAAACGTGTTCGAGAGGTCAGATGATTCGGCGACCGCCCGATGTCCTCGATCGGCGAGATGAGCGGACCCACCCGCAAAGACCGGCGCCGCGCGAGCTCTACGAACGCCGTTCGTCGCGCGGCGAGCCCGAGCCTACTGGACGAAGCCGGCCGCGCAGGCGTTGGCCGTCAGCCGCGGCCAGCCGCCGCCGGGGTTGAGCGACGCGCTGCCGGCCCCGTTGAGGTACACGACCTTGAAGTCGGGGCGGTACGCGATGGCGATGCTGCCATTGCTGTAGGTGCCATCGGCAATCCCCGCGCCCTGAAGGGCGGGCGTCTCGTCGATGGCCTGCCCGATGCCGAACCCGATGATGTCCTGCACGATCACCGTCGTGCCGTCGCCGTTGTAGCTGACGGGCATCGCGAGATCATCCACGCCGGACGTCGGTGCGATCGGGGAGTACATCGGCTCCATGATCGGGCTACCCACCAGCCCCGCGGCGGGCAGCGGAGCGACGACACCGAGAACGACGTTGCCCCCGAAGTCGACGAAATTCGCGAGGTTGCTCCCAAAAGCACCGCCGTCGGCATAGGGGTTGCTCGCGTACGTGAACACGCAGTCGTAGTTGCCGGTGAGATCGGGCAGCGAGGGCGTCTGGTCCAGCGTGTTGATGTGCTCGACGGTGCCGCCCGTGATGTCGGCGATCGCAGCGCGATGAGCCGGGTCGTCGACGTCGGCCGATCCGTAGAGGATCCGGATCGGCTGGCACGATCCTGGGCCCTCGCTCACACAACGAAAGTACAGCTCCACGGTGCACTGTGCGGAGCACCCGTTCCCGTCGATCGCATCGCCGTCGTCGCACACCTCGGCGCCCATGATCATGCCGTCTCCGCACGAGGAGGTGCAGACGGAAGGGCTGTCTTGCGTGCACGCCCAGCCCGGCTCGATCGCACACTCGTCGCAGCCATCTTCATCGAGCACGTTGCCGTCGTCACACTCCTCGTCGGGGGTCGGTACCCCGTCCCCGCACATCGAAGTGCAGACGCTGGGCTCGCCTTCGCAGCTGAAGCCGGGCTCCTGAGCACATGTGCTGCTGCAGCCGTCGCCGTCGCTGGTGCCGCCGTCGTCACACGCTTCGGCTCCGGTGATCATGCCGTCGCCACATGTGTCGTCCCCGCCGCTGGTGTCCACGCCCGCGGTGGGCTCGGACACGGTGGTCGCCGGGTTGTCCGTCGTCGGGTTGTCCGTCGTCGGGTTGTCCGTCGTCGTCGGCGACGTGCCGCCTTCGGTGTCCATGACGTCGGGGATTTGGAAGCAGGCGGGCGCCAGCACTGAGGCAGCGACGATGGCCGACGCAAGGGAAAGCCGCGAACAAGGCATGGCCGAGACTCTACCAGCCGACGGCGGCCCTCACTGGACGAAGCTGGCGGCGCAGGCGTTGGCCGACAACAGACCCCATTCACCGGTCGGCGCGATGACCTCGTGCCCCGTGCCGTTGAGGTAGACGACCTTGAAGTCGGGGCGGTGGGCGATCGCGATCGTCCCGTTGTCGTAGGTGCCGTCAGCGATCCCCGCCCCTTGGAGCGCCACCATGCTGTCGATGACGGCATCGACTCCAAACGCCCCGATGCCCTGAACGAGGACCGAGGTTCCATCTCCGACGTACTGCACGGGGGCCATGAGGAACTCGAGGTCCGTCTGCCCGACGGGCGAGTAGCCTTCACCCGCGATCGGTGTACCCCCCAAGCCCGCCATGGGGAGCCCAGTGGCAAGACCGAGGACCACGGCGCCATCCAGGTCGACGAAGTTTGCCAGCAGGGTGCCCAAGGCCATCGCGTCGGCGTAGTTGCCGTTGGGGTACGTCAGCAGACAGTCGTAGTTGCCGATGACGTCGGGCAGCATCGGGGTACCCGTCGACGCGTCGAAGTGGTCGACCGGGCCTCCGGTGACGGCCGCGATGGCATCACGAAAAGCCTCGTCATCATCGTCGGCCGGCACGAACAGCGCACGCACCGGAGAACACGAGCCGGGGCCGACATTCGCACACCGGTAGTACAGCTCGACCACGCATTGGTCGGAGCAGCCATCACCGGCCACCGCGTTGGCGTCGTCACACGTCTCCCCGACCACGAGCATGCCGTCGCCACAGACCCCTGCGCACACCGAGGGTGCATCGCCCGTGCACTCGTAGCCTCGCTCGACGGTGCACCTGTCACAGCCGTCACCACCGATGACGTTCCCATCGTCGCAGGCTTCGTCTGGGGCGGCGACCCCGTCGCCACAGACCGACGCACAGACGCTGGGCTCCCCTTCGCAGGCAAAGCCCGCCTCCTCCGAGCACGTGCTGCTGCACCCGTCACCATCGTCCGTGTTGCCGTCGTCGCATGACTCCGCCCCACTGAGCATCCCATCGCCACACACGGCGTCCGGACCGTCGCCGGTCGAGTCCACGCCGGTCTGCGACGTCATGGTGGAGTCGTTGGATTCGCTCGTGGCGCCGGGCCCCGTCGCGGGATCCGAGGTCGTGCTCGCGCCGTCGGTCAGCGAGCCCGCGTCGGTATCGTCGATGTCGGGGACCTGAAAACAAGCCGCGGGCAGCAGTGGAACGAAGAGACTCGACAGGATGGGCAAGCGCCGAAGCCAAGACATCCAAGGAGTCTAGCAGCGGCGCTGCAGCATCCCAGGTTTTCCCGTCGGCCTCGCGCTGCCGACACGACCGTCCTGGGTCCAGGCGGACCGCCCGTGTGGCGGCGACCCCTACGTGTTGGTGCCGATCCGAGACCGGCCCCAGCTGCGGCGCGCCCGAGTCAGTCCGGCACCGTGATGCGCTTGTCCTTGTTGCGCGGGTCCTTCTCGGGTCGCGGCCGATAAAGGACGATTACTCGCCCGATGACCTGGGTGAGGTCGGCCTCGACGGCCTCGGCCAGCTCGCGTGCGGCGGGCTTGCGCTCACCGTTGAAGCCCTGCCCGAGCTTGACCTTGATGAGCTCGTGTTCCGCCAGCGCCACCCCGACCGCCTCGGTCACCGCCTCCGAGACCCCCTCGGCCCCGATCTGGACCACGGGCTTGAGACCGTGGGCCAACGAACGAAGGTGGGAACGCGCGCGGGAGCTGATCGTGGGAGCGGCCATGGAGCGGCCCAACGCTCGCTCCTTCCCCTGGCCTACGCAACCCCGCACCA
>JAHZJA010000515.1 GCA_022601155.1 Deltaproteobacteria bacterium
CGTCGGCGCCCAGACCGGTGCCACGCTGGCCATGGCGCACCTTGGCCTCGGCGACCGCCAGGCGCGGCCTTCCGGTCGAGCCCACGGTGAGCTCCAGACGAGCGACCGCGGTGTTCTTGCCGCGACCACCCCCAAGGTCGACCCCTACGAAGCGACGGAACCCGGCCCGCGCCCCGCGAGGCGCAGGTGCCCGGGACTCGCTCATTCGGGCTCTTGGCCCGGCTCGACCGATGGCGCCTTCTCGCGAAGGAACCGCAAGTACGCGATCACCGATGGCAGCTCTAGCGCGGGCAGAGCGTCGATGAGCTCGCGTGCCTGCCGACGCAGCGTCTCGGTGGGGCCTTCGCCTCTGGTCCCGATCGGCTTCTCGAGCGGAACGTCGGGCTCGGGCGGCTGCTCGGGATCACCCCACGGCGGGTTTTCGCCCAGCGCCATGTCCTGGGTGATGAGCCAGCTGTTGATATAGATGTGCAGCAGGTTGCCCCGGTAGGTGAACCACCGGTCACGCTCCACGGGGTACGACAACAGCACGTCCTTGAAGCGTCGAAAGGCACCCTTGCCGTCTATCGCCAGCACGAGGCGCTCACGGAGGGCATCGTCGGGAACCGACGACACGAAGCGCTCCATCCAGCGGTACTGCTCCCGTGACGAAGCGGGGTCCAGGTGCACGAAGCGTCCCTCGGACTTGCGGATGAGCTGGCGCTTCTCCTCGTCCTCCGGGCGGCTGTCGACGATGGTCACCACTTGGCCTGTCTTGAGGTCCAAGTAGCTGTGGGTCTCGGGTGCGTTGTGTTCGAAGGCGGTTTCTAGGGCAGGCCAGTCTGGCTTGGGAGCATCGGGGCTGACTCTCATGTGTAGGTCACTCCATACGCGTGCGATACCTGGCGGCAGGGCTCCGGTGGTCAGCCGGAAACGCCACGCATCGATGGGTCGGTGCAGGGAAGAACCTGCGCACTCGGAAGCACAGGCGAGGTCAGAATAGACGGTGCCCTCCCGGCGCGGCAACCCACTGAACACTGTTGGCGGCCTCTGTCGTCCCTACACGGAGCCGAGGCGGGGCCCGCCTCCTGCGTCCAACGCCTGTAACCACTTGATATCGAAGGATTGTCAGCCTTCGTCGGCCATCCCCCGGGCCCGTGCCCTCGCTGGCTCACCGCCGCGGCCCGCGACCCGAGGTCGCGACGACGGCGGGGCGGTGGAGTGCAACGTATCCTCGACCCCCGCGATGACCGAGCCTGCCCCGATCGATGAGGTCCAGCTGCGGCTCCGGCAGCAGTACCCCGAAGCCCGCTACGAGCTCGACTGGAGCACGCCGTGGGAGCTGCTGGTCGCCACGATTCTCGCGGCGCGGTGCACCGATGAGCGGGTCAACCGCGTCACCAAGACTCTGTTCACCGACTACCCCGAGCCGGCCGCCTACGCCGCTGCCGATCTTGCCGACCTCGAGCAAGCCGTGCGCCCGACCGGCGCCTACAAGACCAAAGCCAAGGCCGTGCAGGCGTGCGCTCGTGCCGTGCTCGACCAGTTCGACGGACAGGTTCCCCGCACGATGGAGCAGCTCGTCACGCTGCCCGGGGTCGCCCGCAAGACGGCCAACGTGGTGCTGGCCACCGCGTTTGGAATCGCCGAGGGCATCATCGTCGACGTTCACGTCGCGCGCGTCAGTCGTCGGATGGGGCTCACCACGCAGACCAAGGGCGAGCGCATCGAGAAGGACCTCATGCAAGCCCTGCCCCGCGAAGACTGGACCCACTTCGGCCCCGCGATGGTCCTGCTGGGTCGCTACGTATGCACCGCCCGCGCGCCGCAGTGTGGCGAGTGCATCATGGAACCGCTTTGCCCCCAGCTCGAGGCCTGAGACGACCCATGGACAGCTCCTTTCGATTTCCCGGCGACTGGCACGACGTGCTCGGTGACCAGACGCAACAGCCCTACTGGGCGTCTCTGTGCGAGTTCTTGGCGCAGCAGCGGGCCGAGCACGAGGTGTTTCCGCCCGAAGACGAGGTGTGGAGCGCCCTGTCGCTCACCCCCTACGCCGACGTCAAGGTGTTGATCCTCGGCCAAGATCCGTACCACGACAACGATCAGGCCCACGGTCTGAGCTTCTCGGTCAAGCCGGGCATCAAGACCCCGCCCTCGCTGCGCAACATCTACAAGGAGCTGCATGCCGACCTCGGCTGCACCATTCCCGACCACGGCTCCTTGATCAGCTGGGCCCGGCAGGGGGTGTTGATGATCAATGCCGTCCTCACCGTGCGCGCCCACGAGGCCAACTCGCACAAGAACAAGGGCTGGGAGAAGATCACCGATCAGATCATCCGAGCGGTGAACGACAAGTCCGACCGCGTGGTGTTCCTGCTGTGGGGTGGCTATGCCCGCAAGAAGGCCAAGCTCATCGACCGCGATCGCCACGGCCTGGTGGAGGGCGCCCATCCCTCTCCGCTGTCGGTGAAGAAGTTCATGGGCAGTCGGCCATTTTCTGCGGTCAACGCCTTGCTGAACGAGGCCGGCCGCGGCGAGATCGACTGGCAAGTCCCTCCCTTGTGAGGCGCTTCGAGGTGATCGGCACTGTCGCCCGAGCCAGGTTGGGGCACTGACCCCGGGCGATTGGCGACTGTGCAGCCGCTACGGTGCGATCCGACCGTGGAGCTCCCGACAGGCCCGGGCGACCTCGCTGTCGGACTGTGATTCCGACGCACGCATCGTGCAGTAGTGCGCCGCCTCGACGCCGACCTGCCGGATGTTGGCCGCCGCGCCCGCCATCCCTTCGCAGTAGGCCCGACGACTGGCGTCATCGGCAGCGGCCGTCGGCACGGCAGCCGCAATCAGCTCGTCGGACCAATGCAGCGCGACCCAGGAAGCACGGAGGGCGGCGTGCAAGACCGCCTCCGAGTCGCGGTACTCCTTGATCAGCACGAGTTGGGTGACCAGGGCCTCGCTCGCGCGGCGCTTGTCGGCCATGAATGTCTCGAGACGGGCTCCCATGGCTGCGACGTCCCGTGCCGCGGTCGCAGCGTCCTTGGACCGAGCGGGCTTCGCCGACGTGGTGTGGGGCTCGTGCGGAAGGGCCAGGCCAAAGTAGGCCTCGAGCTCTGCATCGGCGCGTGCCAGCCGAGCGGCTGCGAGCGCCCGTCGAAACCTCCGTCGAACCTCCGGATCATCGGGCTCGACCGCCAACAGCTCGGGGTTGCAGCTGATCTCGGAACGGCACCCCACGCGTTCCATGGCCGCAGCAAGGTCGGCCTGGGCGGCGGCGGCAGTCTCGGTTTCGCGCTCGAGGACCACCACCACGCCGAGCTGCCGTTCGCCACAGCCCTCGGCTCCAGACGCGGCGGCCACGAATTGAACACACAGCCCGTATGGATTGGTCTGTGGGCACGATCCCCGCCACACACGGGTCGCCTGCTCGATCTGGTCAATGACTTCCGTTGCAACCTCATCGTCGCTGTCGTGTGCCAGCGGGATCCCCTTCGCTGGCTTCGTGACGGGGGCTGGCTGTGCGCCTGGGAGCATGCCAACGGCGGGGGCCGGACGTGCAGCACAGCCGCTCGAGATCATCAGCCCCACCACCGCCACGCCTGCCTTGCTCACCATTGCGTCGACCATCCTATCGCGGCAGCACGGTCTGCGACACGCCACGGGTCGCCGTGACGATCGCGTTCATGCCCGCATCGAACTCGGTTGCCCGGGTTGCCGTGCGCCCCTACTCCGTAGACCGCAGCATCCCTTTTCGTGACACACAACGGTGCCTAGAACCCGCGCTCCCGGTCAGCGCGATCATGAGCAGACGAAAAGAGTGATCCGGTAGCGCTGGTGCGTCTCTATGGGTGTGCCTCGCAAACCGACGCTGCCAAGAGGGCGGCCGGCCGGAGGCAGGGAGTCTGCGGATGTCTCGTCCCATGATCGTCGTCACGGCTCTGGTCGCAGCTGCGCTCGGTTCCGCCACCTCGGCGTGGCTCGCCACCCGAACGACCGGTGAGCAGCCCACGCTCGACCTCCTGCAGGAGCCGGACTCGGATCGCAAGTCTGCACGCCGGCCACGGCGGCCGTTCGAGAGCCTGCGCCCCGAGATCTCGCAGGAAGAGCAGCAGGTGCTGCCAGGCCTGCACGGACGCGGCGATGTCGATGCGTACCTCCACAAGCTGGCCGAGCGCGCGCGGGCCCAGGGACGCGTGAGCGCGGTGGAGGTCGAGCCCGGCATGTCGGCGATCTTCGCCCTGCGCGGGCAGATTCCCGAGGGCGAGCTGCTGGCCATGGCCGACGACTTCGACGGACGCATGCAAGCGTTGACGGCAGAGCTGGGCGCGACGCCCCGGCCGAGCCCACCCGACTTCGACGACGCGCTCGGGCAGGTGCACCACGCGGAGGACCCTGCAGCTCGCGAAGCCGCGATCCGGCAGGCACTCGACGCCCTCGAGCCCCTTCCCGAGCCCGCGCGATTGGACGCGGAAGCGCGCCTCGACGAGGCCCTGC
>JAHZJA010000516.1 GCA_022601155.1 Deltaproteobacteria bacterium
GAGACCGCGTCGTCATCCCGCTTGATCGCCTCGAACTTCTCGACGGTCCCCACCTTCTTGGTCGCCGTCACCAGCTTCGACCGACCGTCGATACCGCTGGAGGTCAGCAGCAGCACCGTGCTGGGATTGGGGTCCTTGATGTACTTCACCAAGGCATCGATCATCGCCTTGCCCCCGCCTCCCCTGCCCTTGCCGACCGTCTCGGGATCGGACAGCTCCACCAGCCGCCGCTCGGCCATCATCGGCAGCTGGTGACACGCCTCGAGCATGGGCGACAGCCCCTCGAGATCGCGCCCCGCGAAGCGCTCATGGTTGAAGGCTTCCATGCCCGCCACGAGCAGCACGGCGCGGAGCTCGGCCACGCGCGCCGCCATCGGGGCGGGCTCGCTGCCGTACAGCAGCACGACCTTGGGCACGTCCGCGGGCTGCTTGGGGGTCCGGCTCACGAGGTCCCCGCACGCGCGAGGGTCACGACGACCTCCACCTGGGCGGTCATCGGCATCATGTCGAACACGGTCACATCGACCAGGCGCAGACCTCCCGCGACCAGTGGCTTGAGATCTCGAGCCAGGGTGGCCGGATCGCACGACACGTAGACCACGCGCCGCTCGGCCACCGTCGCCAGGGCGGCCGCGGCGGCCTCACCCATCCCGGCCCGGGGCGGATCGACCACGACCACCTCGTACCGGGTGTCACCGTCGGCCAGCCGCTGCAGAAGGTTGGGCGCCGAGCCGTGCTTGGAGTTGATCGGCAGGCGCTGGGCCGATGCCATGTCGCGCAGCAAGCCAGCGGCCTCGCGATCGTCGTCGAGCGTCCACACGCGGCGGGCCGTCTTGGCCAGGGCGCGACTGAGATTGCCCGCGCCAGCGTACAGCTCGAGCACGCGCAGCCCATCGGGCCGAGCCATCGCCGTCACGTGCTTGACCAGCGCGCGATTGACCGGGGCATTGGCCTGGGCAAACGTGAACGGGTTCGCCCACATCGAGGACAGACCATCGCCACCATCGATCTCGAGCTTGGCTCGACCCACGTGGGCCTGGTTGCGCCCGCCTCGGAGCAACACCCCCACCAGCTGCTCGTCCAGCAGCGTGGCCGCGGCCTCGAGGGTGGTGTCGTCGGGGCGCACGCCCGGCAACGCCAGCATCGTCCGCTGTCCATCGGACAGCCCCAGCACCTCGCCTCGGGGAGGCAGGATGTGTGCGATGGCCCTCAGCCGCGAGAACGCTTGCTCGAGCTCGGGGCGGAGCACGGGGCACTTGGGAGCATCAACAACCTCACGGGAGCGCGTGGCGTAAAAGCCCAGCTCCAGGGTCTCCCCTTCGCGCACGTAGTGCATCCGGGCGCGTCTACGGTAGCCGCGAGCCGAGCCCACCCGGGGTGCCAAGCGGACTTGGCCTTCATCGGCCACCAACGCCCGCAGCTGGTCGGCCACGATGGTCCGCTTGTGCTCGGCCTGGCGCGCGGCGGCAATGTGTTGCCAGTCGCAGCCCCCACAGCGGTCGGCCAGCGAGCATGGCGGCGTCACCCGGTCCGGCCCCGGCTCCACCACCTGCACCAGGCGTCCTCGGGCCCAGCGCGCCTTGCGGCGCTCGGTTTCCACCTCGACCACCTCGCCCGGCAGCGTCCCCGGGACGAACCACGTCAGGCCGTCTTCCTGCTGCCCAACGCCCTCGCCACCGTGCGCCAAACTGCGAATCTGCACGCGTATCGTCACGAAGGCGGGACCATACTCCTAAATCTCAGCGCCGTCCCCCGTTTGCGCGCGCCGGTCCCGGACGCGATCCTCGGACCGTTGCCCATGTCTGCAGGTTCCCTCGATGCCGCCGACCAGGCCGTGGTCGACCACCTCGTTGCCGAGACCCTCGAGCGGCTGGACGCGGACGACCTCGACGCCGCGGCCCGGAGCCTCGCCGAGGCCGAGACCCTCGCGCCGCAGCAGGGCCCCGTGCTCGCCGCGCGGGGCGAGCTGCACTGGGCGCTCGGGGAGCTTGCCCAGGCGAAGGCGCGGCTGCAGGAGGCCGTGCACACCGATGCGACCCTCGCCGATGCCCACCACGCGCTGGCCCGCCTTCACGAGGCCGACGGAGAGCACCGGGCCCAGGTGCGACACGACCTGGAGGTGCTGCGCCTCGACGCCGCCGCGCACCGCCGTGCGGGCGTGGGTAGCCATGCCGATCGAGCGTTCATCGAGGCCGTGGCCGTGGAGACTCTCGACGCGATCCCGGCGCCCTTCGACCAGCGCCTGGCGACCGTGCCCATCGTGCTGGAAGCGCGGCCGGACCGGGCCCTGGTGGAGGAGGGGTTCGACCCGCGCGCGTTCGGCCTGTTCGAGGGGCCCGACGAGTTCGGTCGCCGTACGCACGCCCTGAGCGAGCGACCGACCCGCATCGTGGTGTTCTTCGCGAACCTGCTCGATGCCTTCGGGCGCGAGGAGGACCTCCGCACCCAGATCGAGGTCACCTTGCTCCACGAGATCGGCCACTTCTTCGGCCTCGACGAGGACGGGGTCGACGCCCTCGGCTTGCGCTAGTTCCGCGTTTCAGGGTCTCCCCGGTGGGGAAGATGCACCCTTTCCGCTCCATGTGCTCGAAACACTTGGGTTTCATGCTCGAGCACACCTTCCGGCGGTGGCAGGTGGAGTAGCCAGCAGATCGGCAGTTCTAGTTGTCATCCCTACACATTCTTCTCCCACATCGACCCAGAATGTGGCGCAAACGTGGGGTCTAAGAACTGGCACGAGGGTTGCTCTTGTCTTCCCCGTCTTGAAGATGGCTCTGCGCTTCACACTCGGTTTCTGTGCGATCTGCGCCACGTTGGCAGGGTGCGACCCCGTCGGCGACGACGCCGTGGGCCCCGATGGCGGTGTCGTCGTCTCGCAGGATGGGCGCCTGACGCTCGACATCCCGGCCGGCGCGCTGGACGACTTCGTCGAGGTCACCATCGAGGAGGTCGACACGCTGCCGCCCGGCGCTCTGGGTCCATCGTACCGCGTGCTCCCGGCCGGCACCGTCTTCAACGCTCCGGTCGAGGTGCTCTACAACTACGGTGCACCCGGCATGGACGTCGACCCGCAGCAGGTCCAACTCGTCATCGCCCGCGCGGACGACTGGAATCCGCTGCCCGACCGCATGCTCCACGATGACGACCCCGTAGTCTCGGCTACGGCGCTGTACTCCAGCACGGTCGGCATCGCGATCAACGATCGCTGAGTCCCGTCCTCGTCGGCCCTCGGCAGCGCCATCCGAGCACGGCGATGCTCGTCGCGACACGACCACCCGACGTCGACACTTCGATCGCATGACAGCGGCGTCCCATTGCGGGCGCCTCCGAAGCCCCGACATCGCCCGGTACGACATCCGAGCTCCGTGCTCCGCGTGTTAGCCTCGAATCCGCGGGGGTTGGGATGATGCGACGACGAGGATGTGCAGGACTGGTGGTCGGCACTGTGATGGGACTGGTCGGGCTGACCAGTTCCACCGCCCACGCCGATGACTTCGCCGAGGGCAGCTACATCGTGCCCATGGACCTCGACTACCAAGACGAGGGCATGCTCCGCGCGTACGGGCTGGTCTACGCCCTGCTGCTGGCCGATGTCCCGGTACGGTGGACGATCCGCACGGGCAAGCTGTACGGCGAGGACGACTTCACGGCGACCTCGATCGACTTCGCCAGCGGCAACGCGATAGGCAGCCACGGCTACCGAGCCGGGCCCTTTGTCATCGACGCCTTCGATGCTCCAGACGCCGAGGCCGTCATCCTCGACTGGCAGACGCAGTACCCCGAGACCGTCGTTCACGAGGTCACCGAGCCGTTCACGGCCGAGGTTGCGCGGTATCTCGTGGTCGCCCCCACCATCGCGATGGTGGCCGACGGC
>JAHZJA010000047.1 GCA_022601155.1 Deltaproteobacteria bacterium
CCTCGTCGAACGCGGCCACGCCACCGATCGGAAAACCATAGCCCCAGTGCATGTCGGGCATGGCGAGGCTGTGCCCCACGATGCCCGGCAGGTGGGCGACGTTGGCCACCTGCTGCGGGCTCTTGTCGCGCTGGATGTCTTCGATCATCGCGGGCGACGCGAACACGAGGCCGGGGACACGCATCCCTCCCGTGCGGGGAATCCGGTAGCGGTGGGCGTCGATGGGCTCGAAGACGATGGCCATGTCAGACATCCAAGACGACCTGCGCACGGACCCTACCGGGCACGCGAACGAGGGTGAGGTCGTGGTAGGTGACGGCCTTGATCTCGGTGCGGAGCAGACCCAGGCCCTGGGGGTGCCCGTGCAGCGTACCGCGCAAGGCGTTGCCCGTGAGGGTGAGGTCGGCGTCGGTGGTCAGCCAGCCCTCGCTGCTGGCCAGGTACAGCACTTCACTGAGCCACCGGACCAGGCGGTCCTCGGGGTCGAGCCCCGACAGCTCCAGCGTGCGGGTGGCCGAGGCGTGCAGCACGGCGCCCTCGGTCAGCAAGGCGATCACCGCCCGGGCTCCCTCGATCAGCAGGCCGGCCTCGTCGGGCGCCCATAGCTCGATCGCCACATCGGCGGTGTGATCGATGGCCCGGTGCCCCGCCGAAGGTTGCGCCGGGCTGCTCACTCCGCGGAGAATCGAAAGCCGGCCAGGTCGAGGTACTCCCGCTGCTTGCGCAGGTCGGCCATCGTCATGGGGTGCTCGTCGAGCCAACCCTCGGGCAATCGCAGCTCGAGCACGGGGCCGGCGGCGGTCAGCTGCGCCTGGGGTAGCAGCCGTGGATCGCGGGCGCGGTTGAGGGTGGCCGCCAGCCGCAACAAGGCCGCGAGGCGAAGCGCCGTCTCGCCACCGACGGCGCGCAGGGGGTCGAGTCGCTCGGGCTTGAGCCGACGGCGATGGGCTCCGACCAGCGCGGCCAGATAGGCCTGTTGGTCGCGAGAAAACCCCGGCATGTCGGCATGGGCGAGGATGTAGTGCCCGTGGGCGTGGAAGCCCGAGAAGCTCACTGCCAGTCCCACCTCGTGCAGACGTGCGGCCCAGCCCAGCAGCATCCCGTAGTCGGGGTGGTGAAGCTGCCAGGCATAGGCGACCTGCTCGAGGAAGGAGCTGGCGGTGCCCTGCACTTGGACCGAGTGCTCGCGGTCGATACCGAATCGCTCGGTGAGCCGTTCGATGGTGCGGTCGCGGACGTCCTCGTGCTGGATTCGCCCCAGCGTGTCGTACAGCAGGCCCTCGCGGAGGGCTCCACTGGCGGCGGTCATCTGCTCGATCCGCAGGCTCTTGAATGCGCCCATGAGGATCGCGAGGCCACCGGGGAGCACGGATGCCCGCTCTTCGGACAGCTCGGGGATCGCCAGCTTGTCGATGCGCCCCTGGGAGATCATCTGATCGCGGAGCGTGCGAAGCCCGGCGTAGGTGATGCCGTCGCTCCAGCCGTTGGTCCGCAAGATGCCGTCGATGGAGTTGATCGTGCCCGATGAACCGACGGCCGAGACCCATCCGGTATTGCGAAAGTCTCGCTTGATCGACTCGAGCTCCACCTGGGCCTCGGTGACGGCGTCGCGGAAGGTCTCGCGGCGGAGCCGACCCTCGGGGAAGAACCGGGCGGTGTAGCTGACGCAGCCCATGTGCAGGCTCTCGGTGCGTCGGGCCTCGAACCGCTCCCCCAAGATGAGCTCGGTGCTCCCGCCCCCAATGTCGATTACCAGTCTGCGACCGGCGTCATCGGAGAGGTCGTGGGCGACCCCGAGGTAGACGATGCGGGCCTCTTCTCGCCCCGAGATGACCTCGATGCGGTGGCCGAGGGCCTCGCGGGCGCGCTCGAGGAACTCACGGCCATTGCGGGCCAGCCGTAGGGTGTTGGTGCTGACAGCTCGCACGCGGGCATTGGGCATGGGGCGCAGGCGTTGGCCGAACCGGCGCAGGCATGCCAGCGCCCGCACCTGCGACTCCTCGGTGAGGTTCTTGTCCTCGTCGAGACCGGCCGCCAGCTTCACCCGCTCGCGCATGCGATCGATGACATGGATCTGACCGCCCGAGAGCTTGGCGATCACCATGTGGAAGCTGTTGGAGCCCAGGTCGATCGCGACCAACTCGGACTCGATCTGCGTAGTGCCTTCGATGACGTCCATCCGCGAATCCACGGGGTGTTCGAACGCTTCGACCGTGCCAGGCATCGTGCCGCTTGTCACGACGCGTGAACGTGGCGACTCCTCACGGGCCTGGACGGTCGATCCCCGGCCCGGACCGGTTCAGACCGAGATGGTCGGCAGGGGATCGGCGACCGAGAACTCGCAACCGGTCTTGGCGCGGATCTCGTCCACGGTGACGCCCTCGGCGATCTCCACCAGCTGGAGGCCCTGGGCGCCCAGGTGGAAGTAGCCGAGGTCGGTGACGATCTCGTGGACGACGGCCTTGCCGGTCAGCGGCAGAGAGCACTGCTCGAGGATCTTGTGGTTCCCCTTCTTGCTGACGTGCTCCATCGTGATGATGACCCGCCGCGAGCCGGCCACCAGATCCATCGCGCCGCCCATGCCCTTGACCTTCTTGCCAGGGATCATCCAGTTGGCGAGATCGCCGGTCCCGCTGACCTCCATGGCTCCCAGGACGCACAGGTCCAGGTGGCCCCCACGGATCATCGCGAACGAGTCGTGGCTGCCGAAGAACGAGGCGCCATCGTTGGCGGTGACGGTCTGCTTGCCCGCGTTGATGAGGTCGGGGTCGACGGCGTCTTCGGAGGGGAAGGGCCCCATGCCCAGCAGGCCGTTCTCGCTGTGCAGCACCACGTCGATCCCATCGGGGATGTAGTTGGCGACGAGGGTGGGCATGCCGATGCCGAGGTTGACGTAGTCACCGTCGCGAAGCTCGGCAGCAACGCGTTGACAGATCTGTTCACGTGTCAGAGCCATGGGTGCGTCCTCGTTGCCTCTCAGGTGGACCGCGTAGTGCGAAACTCGATCGGCTTTTCGTAGTCGTGACCCTGCACGATTCTGTCGACGAACACGCCTGGAGTGTGGATGAAGTTGGGGTCGAGCTCCCCGGCGGGTACCAGGTGCTCGACCTCGGCGATGGTGATGCGACCGGCAGTGGCCATGGCCTGGTTGAAGTTGTTGGCCGTGTAGCGGAACACCAGGTTGCCGTGGGTGTCGCCCTTCCACGCCTTGACGATCGCGAAGTCGGTACGGATGGCGTGCTCGAGCACCACCATGCGGCCACCGAGCTCACGGACCTCCTTGCCCTCCGCGACCGGGGTGCCGTACCCGGTGGGCGTATAGAAGGCGGGGATGCCCGCGCCGCCGGCCCGCAGACGCTCGGCGAGGGTGCCCTGTGGCACCAGCTCGAGCTCGAGCTCGCCCGAGAGGTACAGCTGCTCGAAGGTCTTGTTCTCGCCGACGTACGACGAGGTCATCTTGTCGATCTGGCCGGCATGCAGCAGGATCCCCAGCCCTTTTTCGTCGATCCCACAGTTGTTGGACACGACGCTGAGGTTGTTGATGCCCTTGCGGTGCACCGCGGCGATCAGGTTCTCGGGATTACCGCACAGCCCGAAGCCGCCCGAGGCCAGGGTGATGCCATCGGTCATGTCCTCGATGGCCGCGTCCGCGGAGGGGTAGGTCTTGTCCATGATCGCGGGCTATTTTGGGGGGAGGGGACCGCCGCTGGCAAGCCGTCGGCCGCGAAGGTCGGTCACGCGGCGGGCCTGGCTTGCAACAACGACGGTGGCGCGGCGCTTCAGCTGGAGGCGGCGGCTGGCTGGGCGCGGTCTCGAATGGCAGCGATGGCCGCGGCATAGCCTTCGTGCCGGGGATTGCGGAACACACCCGACCCGGCCACGTAGGTGTCTGCGCCGTCTTGGGACAGCTCGGCCACGTTGCGATCATCGACACCGCCGTCCACCTGGATGCGAACGGTCAGGCCTTGGGCGTCGATCGCCGCGCGGAGGGCTCGGATCTTGTCGCGGACCTGGGGGATGAAGGCCTGGCCTCCAAAGCCGGGGTTGACGCTCATCACCAGCACCAGGTCGCACAGCGGCAACACAGTCAGCATCGACGTGATGGGGGTGTGGGGGTTGAGGCTCACCCCGGCCTGGACTCGGTCGCCGCCGTGGTGGGGCAGGGCGCGGATCTGCTGGAGGTTGCGATGCAGGTGCGGGCAGGCCTCGACGTGCACCGTGATGATGTCGGCGCCCGCGGCCGCGAAGTCACCCACGTAGCGCTCGGGCTGCTCGATCATCAAGTGGCAGTCGAGCGGGCGGGCGGTGATCGGGCGCAGCGCCTTGACGACGGGGGCGCCGATGGTGAGGTTGGGGACGAAATGACCATCCATCACGTCGACGTGGATCCAATCGGCCCCGGCCTCGTCGATGGCGCGGACCTCTTCCCCCAGACGGGCGAAGTCGGCGCTGAGGATGGACGGGGCGATGACGGGCGAGCGCGAAGCCATGCGCCCCGTCGTTTACCGCATCTCCAGGCCGCCCGTGTAGCTCATCAGCACGAAGGCGATGAAGCCGATGAACAGCAGCATGCCCTCCCAGCGGACGATCTTCCGGCCGGTGAAGGCAAACCAGCCCGCCAGGCACGCACACGCGATCATCGACAGTGAGCCCGCCTGGAATCGGGCCTCGAGCTGGCCCGGGCTGATGACGGCGGCCATGCCGGCCACCGCGAGGGCATTGAACAGGTTGGAGCCGAGCACGTTGCCGACGACCAAGTCGTTCTCGTTGCGGCGGATTCCCGCGATCGAGGTGGCGAGCTCGGGGAGACTCGTACCAACCGCGACCAGGGTCATCCCGATGAAGCCCGAGCCCACTCCGATGCGCTCGGCCAAGCCCGTGCCGCCCACCACCAGAAGCTCGGCGCCCGCGAGCGTGGCGAGCAGCGACAGCAGACCCAGCCCGACCTCCTTGCGCCAGTCGATCTCACCGACTTCGGGTTCCGCGGTGTCTTCGTCGCTCGGCGGACGGTCGGCGGCAGTGGTGAGGCCCATCGCGGCGTCCTTGCGAGCCCAACGCACGATCAGGGTGCCCGCGACGACCATCGAGCCCAGCAGGATGATGCCCTCGACCCGGGTGACCTGGAGGTCGTAGATCACGAACGCCATGCCGGCTACGGCGGCCAGCATGGCAACCCCCTCGCGCCGCAAGACCCGGGCGCTGCCGATGAGCGGGGAGAACAGCGCCGTCACCCCGAGCACCAGGGTCACATTGGCCACGTTGGAGCCGACCGCGTTGCCGATGGCCAGGTCGAGCTCTCCGTCGCTGGCGGCCAGGGTGGAGACGAGCAGCTCGGGCGCGGAGGTTCCCATGCCCACCACCAGCGCGCCCACGAGCACGGGCGACAGCCCCCAAAGCCGTGACAGTCGCGACGCCGCGAGCACGAAGCGATCGGCGGCAAAGGCCAGGATCACCAGCCCGCCCAGCAGCATGACCGCACTCATGTGCATGCGGTCAGGTCCGTTCGGGCGCGGGTGAGCAGGGCGAGCACGGGAGGGACAAGAGTATGGCGCCGCGCCGGGGCAGTCGGCCAGCGGTTTGTCGCGGGTCGACTGCCGTGCGCCGAGGACCGCATCCTACGCGGGATCTCGGTCGAGCCGGGCGACGAAGAAGCCCTCGGTGCGGTCCCGTTCCGGCGACCAGCAGCGCTCCCGGGTAAGGCGCCAGCCTGGTCCATGCGCGGCCAGGACCGCCTCGACGACCCGTGGACCTTCCTCGGGCTCGGGGCTGCACACCGCGTAGACGAGGCGACCGCCGGGGCGCACGCGCGCCAGCTGGCGCGACAACAGTGCGCGCTGGAGCTGTGCCCGTGCTGCGATGTCCTCGTAGCGACGCAGCCACCGGATCTCGGGATGGCGGGCGAGGTTGCCCAGCCCGGTGCACGGCACATCGAGCACGACGGCGTCGTATGGCGCGTCGTCGAGTGTGGGATCGGCGTCGGGTTCGGTGAGGTCGGCGACGACGAAGCGATGATTCAGCGCGTCTCCGAACCGCCCGCGGACGGCGAGGTCTTGGTGGTCCCGCGCATGATGAGCATCGCTGTCTGCGGCGACGAGCGTGCCGCGTCGCTCCATCGTCTCCGCGAGCTGGAGGGTCTTGACACCGAGTCCGGCACAGGCGTCGAGGATGCGCTCGCCGGGCGCGGCCTCGAGCCATTGCACCGGTTGCTGCGCGGCCAGGCCCTGCACCGAGAGCAACCCTTCGTCGTGGAGCGGACCGTGGAACAGGTCGCCAGCCCCGTGCACGCGCAGGGCATGAGGCTGATCGGCGACCGTCTGTACCCGCGCCCGGGGGTAGTCCTCGTGGAGCCGTTGCTGTACTTGCGCCGGGGCGGCTCGGTGTGCGTCGAGCCGAAGGTCGACCGGTGGCGGCTCGGCCAGCGCCTTGGCGCGGAACAAGGCGTCCTCGTCGCCCAGCTGCTTGCGCCACCGCCCGGCGAGCCATCGGGGGATGGACCAACGGGTCTCGAGGACGTCGAGCGGGGTCCCTGCCTCGAGTTTCGTGTCGAGACCGGCGCCGTGGGTGTCGACCGCCGCGAGGATCCCATGCAGGGCGCGGCGCAGACCCGAGCCCCCGGACAGCTGCGCCGCGACGTGGCCGGCCTCGGTGAGCACGGCGTGGGGGGGATGGGCCAGCTCGCGCAGCTCGTACGCGCCGACCCGCAGCAGCTGGCGAACCTCACCGCGGAGTCCCGCCGGACGGCTGGCGTGAGCGTCGATGTGGGCGTCGAGGCGGGTGCGATGACGCAGCACGCCGTAGACCATCGTGGTCAGCAGACCGCGGTCGCGAGGGTCGAGGCCGGGGTTGCGCTCGAGATGTTCGGACAAGACGCGGTTGCTGAACGCGGACCGCTGCTCGATGTCTTGGAGCACGCGCGCGGCGAGCCTGCGCACCTGCCCGGGCGCCGGGCGAGCGGCCATGCCCGGCTACTTCCCGCCTTCGCGGAGGATCTTCTCTCCGGTGGGGTCGACGGCCAACGTCCAGCGATACATGGGAATGAAGCCCGTCTCGCGGAACACCATGCGTCCCTTGTCGTCGATCACCACCAGGCCGCTGTCTTCGGGCTCGAACCCGAACGCCTGACGTGCGGCGAGGTCGTCGGGCGCGACCTTCCAGCCCTCGAGTTCCAGCCCCTCGACATCGCCCACGACGACGCCGTGGGATTGCTTGATCGGCACGCGCATCGCGGAGGCGGCGAGGCGAATCTCGGGGCGGTGCATGCGTTCGAAGCACTCGGTGCGGGTGCCCTCGAAGCCGTTTTCGATCCACGGGATGTCGCCACGCACGACCTTCTTGCCCACGAAGATGAACAAGCAGGCCTTGCCGTTGCACGACGCGTTGTCCAGCCCGGCGAGGGTGAACGGCGGGGCGGGCTCGGGCTCGGGGGGCTCGGCCGCACCGAGCAGGGTCCGCAGCTCCTCGAGGTGATCGTCGTCGAGCCCGCCGCTGTGCCGCATGAGCACCTGGCCCTGCGGGTCCAGGACGATGAGCCCGTGGTGTCCCTTGACGAGCTTGAAGATGTCGACCAGCTCGCCATCGAAGTCGACGAAGATCGGAAACCGCAGCTCCTCGGCAAAGAAGCCCAGGAACTTGGAGGCCTTCTCCTCGAACAGCCGCATGCCCTCACCGTCCCAGACGATGTAGCCCTTGGTCGTCTCGGGCAGGGTCCAGCGATTGAGCGCGCGGTTGACCTGCTTGCCCTGCTCCGAACGCATCGACTGGATGCCCTCGAACACGATCACGCTGGTCTGGTCACGGAGGGTGGAAAACGCCAGGTCGTCGCCGTGCCCCAGTGACGACACCACCAACTCGCTCGGGCTGCGCTCCATGGCGGGCAGCTCGTCGGGGATGTCGTCGACGTGAAAGGTGATCCAGGCCCAGTAGCCCAGGACGGACGCCACCAGGAGCACGATGGCACCCAGCGTCAGGAGGATCTTCTTGCGGCGAGAAGCCAAAGCGGCGCGAGTATACGTCGGCAGACGCACCGCGCCCGAGATCTGGAGCACGGCCATGGAATTCGGCCACGGTTGGTCGGTCGGTCGCGGCCTGTGGCCCCGCGGGTCGGCGACGGAGGGAGCCAACGCACACGCGGGGCGACCGGTTCGATGGGGCGACCAGGCGTCGCCAGGTGGTGGTCAACGCAGCGCCACGGTGGACAAGGTGCCCAGCCGAACCTCGCCATCACGGGCACACGCGAGCGACAGCGTGTTGGTCTTGTCGACGAAGGGGGCGACTGCAATCGAGTCACAGCGCAGCTGTTCCAGAGGCTCGACCATCGCGGCGCCGCCCGCGGAATGCACGGCCTGCACCGGCTGGAGCGCGCCAAACGGGAGCAAGAAGACGGTGAGTCCGTCGACCGAGGCGGGCGCCAGCTCCCCGGTGATGTCGCCCAGCGAGGGGACATCGGAGTCGCCGAGCGACGCCACGTCGATACCCCCCGGCCCGAGATCATCGTGGGTCGCGATCTGCATGCGGCCGCTGCCCGACGAAAAACTCAGCCCCGCCACCGTGCGCGATCCAAACGCTCCGATGACGGACACCAGCGGAAGATCGAGGAAGCTCAGCGCGCGGTCCTCATCTTCGAGGTTCGACAGGCGGACCCGGAAGACCCCCGTGCCGGGGTCGTGCTCGAGGGCCAGCGCGCGGTGCTGATCGGCGCGAATGGAGACGGGCGGGGGGCGTCCACCCTCGGCCGCGATGCGGTCGATGGCCGGACCGAGCGCGTCGAGATCGACCGTGGCGCCTCCGATCGTGATGCGCTGCGTCGGGTCGAGCGAGGTCGCGTCGTCGAGGATGCGGGTCGACACCAGGGCGCGGTCGCCAGGGCGAGCGCTCTCCACATCGATGGGAGCGTACAGCTCCGCGAGCAGTTGATCATCGACCAGCCACGGTCGTCCGAGCTCGGACCACTGCGCGCTGTGATCCCCGAGTGCTTGCTCGGCGGTGAGCGATGCGACGGGCTCGACCTCGGGGCTGGCGTCGTCCCACGGGGTGTCGATGAGATCGATGGAGGCGCCCGGTCGGCCTGCGCGCCAAGCCACGCGGACGCGGCCGGCATCGTCGGCGCTGCGGCCACGGCGAACGGCGGCGACCGGCAGCACGCGCTCGGACGGGTCGAGGTCGAGCCCGGGGAGGGAGACCGTTCGCGCCTGCGCCGGAGCCCAGCCGCTGGCGTCGAGCGGCACCATGTGCAGACGCGGGACCCCGTCGGTCAGCTCCATGACCAACAGCAGCGCGTTGGCATCGTGCCCCATCACCAGCAGTCGGTGCCCAGCGAGCTCCACGTCTTGGTCGAGGGTGGCCGTCGGCAGTTGGTTGAGCTCCGACGAGATCAACATCTCGATGATCTCGGAGTCCGAGGTACCGCTGGAATCGGAGTTGCGCAGCAGCATGCGGTGCTCGCCCGGGACCAGTGAGCCCCGTACGAACACCTGCAGCGAGCCCATGTTCAGCCGACCGACGGTGGATTGGTCGTGCAGGGTGCCCAGGCCCTGCTCGTCGATGACCAGCTCGGTCTTGCCCGGAACGATACCGGTCACCATCAGCTGGAGGTCGTCGATGCGGTTGCTTCGGAGGTCGAGGCGACCGCTGGCAGGCTCGGCAAAGCTGGGGCGAGGTGGCCCTTCGTCTTCGCCCCCCGAACCGGCGTCGTCACGCGTGGGGTCGGCGGCTGCATCGTCGCCGCACCCCGATCCCGAGACCGTGAGCAACGCTCCCAGCGCCAGCATCGGGCCGGCCCATCGCGGACACCAAGGCACTGTGAGAGACGTTAGCCGGCGAACGCGGTCCACACCAGCACCGCGGCCAGCCCGTGGACAGCGCCGAGCCCCAGCGCCGCAATGCGAAGCCGAGCGGGGGCGTTGGCGACCCGCAGCCATGCGCACAGGCCCAGCCCCGCGGCGAATGGAGCCAGCGCAGCCACGCGCCCGGGTACTGCATCCAGGCCCAAGATTGCGCGGCCGCCCACGACGAGCAGCGCCAGCGCCAACCACCACGCGATGCGGTGCCCGGCCGCGGCCACGTCACGACGGTGCTCGATGGTCCCACGCACCCCGGCCCGCATCATCGCGGCGCCCTTGCTGGCGACCGAGCGAAGCGCGGGCCGGCCCCAGCGGAGCAGGTTGGCCAGCCAAACCCCAGCCGTGTCGACGCGTGCGGAGAGAGCGGATCGGGGCATCTGACCTGGAGGGTGGGCGACGGCGGGGCGCGACCGCAAGTTTTCGACGGGTTGGCCCCGTCCACGACGCCCGGCATACTTGCAGACGTGCTGTCCTGGTTGCTCGTCACCGCGCTGGTCGGACCCCCCGCGGAATCGACGTGGTCTCCGGCCGAGGCGCCCCCGCCCACGCCGTGGGCGCTCGCGGGCGCTCGCGGGTGGCGACTGTGCCAAGAGGCGGAGCGACAGGCTCGAACCCTCCGGGACGGCGCCGGCGGCCGCAGCTCCGTGCCGGGGGCCGAGGACCGGCTGTGGCAGCGGCGGGCGGAGCAGTGCCCCCACGCAGTCGAGGTCCTCACGGCCGCGGCGCAGGCCGAGATCGTCGCGTCGACGATGGACATCGAGGCACCGCCGTCCGCCGATCCTTTTGGGGAGGCCCCCGCGGCGGGGCCGTCGCTGGAGGCGGCCGCCGACGAGCAGGAGGACGGCGCGCGCCGGGCCCTGCGTTGGCTCGACACCGCGATCGAGGAATCGGCGCGTCGCCGGGTTCGGCCGCCCGCGACCGCCTACTACTATCGGGCGTACGTCCTCACCGCGCTGGGGCGTGTCGAGCAGGCACGCGCCGCCATCGAAGAGACGATCGCCGCGGGTGACGTCGAGCGCTGGCGCAGCGAACGCATGTTCGCCCTCATCGCATTGTTTGCTGGGGACATGCCCCAGGCGCTGCGGCGAGCGCACCGCGGTGTGGTGGGGGCTCGCCAGGACGATCGCGCCATCTCGCGGTACATCCGTGCACTGGTGTTCGATCGCGCCGGGGCCTCCTCGATCGCACGCGCGGAGTTGATCGCGCTCCAGCGCGACGCGAACGCTCGTGTTGCGCGCGGAGCGGTACAGAGCGTGCTTCCACCACACGAACGACTTTTCTTTCGTGCTCTGGACCACCAGGCCAATGGGAATCGAAGCCCTGCACTACGGCTTTGGCAGGCCTACCTGGCACGACCCGAGCCCGAAGAGCCCGAGCGCGTGCTCGCCCAGCGCCATCTGGACGAGCTCGAGCCGTCTCCAGCTCGTATCGGCGACCTCTGAACGACGGTCCGCGTTCGTTCTCGCGTGCGGAGGAAACTAGGTCCTTCCGTTGCCGTGTTGGGTGGGTCGCCGGACGTCACAATCGGTGGAGTCCTGGCGCCGATCCGGATAGTCTGAAGCGTCGCGACGAGCCGAACCGACTCGCCGCACGCCTGCAAGGGCTGGATCTGCGATGAGCTGGCTGATCCATGTCGTCATGACGATCGTGAGCGCGACCTGGCTGTACAACAGCCGGGCTGAAGGCGTTGCGCCTGCGACCGAAGGCGTCGCGCCGACGATCGAAGCGGCGCCGCCCGCCAATCGTCCCCCGCTGGTCGTGGTGCGTGCGCTCGGCCCGGTGCCGAGCGAGCAAGTGCGCGCCGCCTGCCGTGTGTTGCTGGCCGAGTTCCCCGTGCGCTGTGTCGTGCGGGCCAGTCGCAGCGTGACCGAGGTGCTCGACTCGTGGAGTCCCGAGCGTGAGCAGCTCGACGCACGGCAGACCCTCGACGGGCTGTTCGACGATCGGGCCCGCGATGCCGTGGTCGAGCTCGACCTCACTGCCTTGGATCTGTACGAGCCGGGCAAGCCTTATGTGTTCGGCCTCGCCAGTCTCCCCGATCGCACCGCGTTGCTGTCGGTGGCGCGGCTGATGGACGGTGATGCCGAGACCGCTCGCGCTCGTCTGCACACGCTCATCCGCCACGAGTTCGGTCATGCCCTCGGCCTGGCGCATCACGACGTGGCCGACTGCGTCATGCGCCAGGATCCCACCGTCGAGTCCCTCGACCAGGCGCCCGACGGTCCGTGCGTTCGCTGTGCTGCGGACACCGACGTTCAGCTCGACAAGCTCGCACGCCGGGGACAGCCTGCGCTCGACCGTGCCCGTGGCCTGCTGCTCCGCGGGCGTCGCGAGGATGCTCGCCGTACGCTGGTCGAGGCGCTGTGGTCCTACCATCCCGACATCGCCCTGCTCGACGACTTTGCGCGGGTGTTTCTCGAGGCGCGCCAATACAACGAGGCCATCTCGCTGCTGCGTCACACCGTCAGTCGCAACCCCGGGCGCGCCGCGGCCCATGTCCAGCTGGGCTTGGCCTATCAGCGTCGCGACCGTGATGGAGATCTGGCGCGGGCGGTGCTGCAGTTCGAGCAGGCGGTGGTGCTTCGGCCCGACTGGGAGTCCGTGGTCGACCACCTCGAAGCCACCCGCGCCGAGATCCGAGCCCAGGGTCCCAGCTGAGCGGCGGGGCTCGACGTGAGTCGAGCTGGCCGAGCACGGCGGTAGGCCCCCGTGCCATGGCGCCGCGCGGCACACCAGCAGGTCGGCCCTGCGATCGCGCCCGCGCCAGGATGTCCGGACGCGTGGTAAGCAGCGGTCGATGGTCCGAGTTCTTCGCGCTCCCCAGGCCGTTCGCCAGTGGCGACGGGCGCTGCCGCCAGAGCATCGGGTGGCGATGGTCCCGACGATGGGGTTCTTGCACGAGGGTCACCTGTCGCTCGTCCGGGAGGCGAGACGGCGCGTGCCGGCGGGGCAGGGCACGGTGGTGTTGACCCTGTTCGTCAATCCAACGCAGTTCGGCCCCGGCGAGGACCTGGACCGCTACCCGCGGGACGAAGCGGGAGACCTGGCCAAGGCTCGAGACGCGGGCGCCGACCTGGCTTTCATCCCCGACGATCCCGATGCGATGTACCCCTCGCGCGCCACGTGGGTGACCGTCGAGGGGCTGTCGAGCATGCTGTGTGGCACGAGCCGACCCGAGCACTTTCGGGGGGTCTGCACCATCGTGACCAAGCTGTGGAATCTGGTGCAGCCCACCGTCGCGGTCTTTGGGCAAAAGGACTACCAGCAGCTCGCGATCATCCGGCGCATGCACGCCGACTTGATGCTCGATGGCGAGGTGGTGGGCATGCCGATCGTGCGAGAGCCGGACGGCGTGGCCATGTCCAGCCGCAATGCCAACCTCACGCCCCAGGCCCGGCGTGATGCGGTGGCGTTGTCGCGGTTTCTGATGCAGGTGAAGGGGCGCTTCGAGGACGGCGAGCGCAGGGTAGAGGCTCTGCTGGCAGATGCGACGTCGGTGCTCTCGGTCGGGCGGATCGACTACGTCGAGGTCGTCGATGCTGCGGATCTACAGCCCGTGGAGGTCGTGGAGCGGCCGGTCGTGTGTGCGCTGGCG
>JAHZJA010000517.1 GCA_022601155.1 Deltaproteobacteria bacterium
TCGAGCGCTTCTTCCTCAGTCGTCACTACCGCCAGGGCCTGGTGACCGTCGAGCCCAAGCAGACCGTCGATGCACGGAGCTTTCCCGTCACGCCCGACTCGGCCTTCGCCGCGTTGTCGGCGTCGGTGGGGAGCCAGGCGATGTACGCGGTGCAGGGTGACCTGGTCGACGCCAACCGGGGCATCGTGAACTTTGCCGACCTGCTCAAGCGGCCCTACGAGCACTACAAGTACCTGCTCACCGCGACCGAGGCGGGATCGGTCGCGCTGGACCACCTGGTGCTGGGCCTCGATCAGATGTTCACGGGCAGCGCCAACGATCTCGAGCTGCTGCAATTTCGCATGATGCGGCCGGCCGAGTACCAGAGCTTTCGTGCGCGCCTGGAGCTGATTCGGGTGCCGTTCCTGCTCGACTACCGGGTGGAGCGGAAGATCTATCAGGAGCAGGTGGGCGACATCTTGCGGGGGGTCCACGTGGCGCCGCACGTCACCAAGATCCTGGCGCTGTGGGGGGTGATGTCGCGGATGCGACGACCGCTGGCCAAGCGCTACCCCAAGCTGGGCAAGGTGATCGAGAAGCTCACGCCGCTTCAGAAGGCCGACCTGTACGCATACGGCCGCGTACCCCGGGGGCTGTCGAGCGAGGAGGCGCGCGAGCTGCTGGCCGCGGTGCCCGAGATGTACCAAGAGGTCTTTCCCCATGCGGTGGTCAAAGCCGAGGGCTCCGATCATCCGCTGGGCGAGTACGAGGGCAGCTATGGGGCCAGCGTTCGCGACCTCAAGGCGGTGCTGCTGGCCGCGGCATCAGAGCCGGGCACCTCGTGCGTGACGGTGCCCAAGGTATTCGATGAGCTGCGGGAGTACCTCAAGGACCACGCCAACTATCGCTGGATGCTGCTGCCGCCCGACGGCTCGTTCCACCTGCTCGACGGCAAGCCCAACTCGATCACCGAGCAGTGTTGGCAGCGGTGGCTCGACCTGTCGGACTGGGACGTACGCGAGGCGCTGGGCTTGGTCGACGAGGCCCGGTACCTCGAGCTGTACCGCAAGTATGTGGTGCACGCCTCGCATGCGCTCAAGCGTGAGCGACTGTTCGACGAGGTAACCGGTGAGCTGACCGATCCCGATGAGAAGTTCATGCAGGAGGTCGAGCAGACGATGGTGCCGGATATCACCACCACCGAGGCTCGCCGCAAGCATCGGGCCGAGGTGCTGTCGCGGATCGGGGCCTGGGCCCTGTCACACCCCAACGAAGATCCGGCCTACGACGAGATCTTTCCCGACTACTTCGCGTTGCTCCAAGAGGACTACTACAAGCGCCAGAAGGACGCCGTGGCCAGAAGTGTGCAAGCGATGCTGGGCCTGTTGTCCGAGGGCGAGGAGCATCCCCACGAGGCCGAGGCGTTGGGTGCCAGCGCGATGGACAAGGCCCGTCACGCCGTCGAGGTGTTGCTGGGGGCCCATGATGGTGGGGAGCGTAGGGAGCGACACACCCGGGAGACGCTCAAGGAGACGCTCGTGGCACTGGCGCGGGCGCGCTACTGATCGCGGCTGGCGAGACCGTCGGCAGCACGCACACGGCGGCCTCGGAGAACCCCTCCGACTCCATGTGCAGCGCGTGGTTGAAGCGCGCGCGATAGTTCTCCCAGGCGATGGCCGCGGTCAGCTCGACCATCTGTGTCTCGTCGAAGTACCGACGCAGCCCGCAGAACAGCGCGTCGTCGACCTCGACCGGGGTGGTGGTCATGGCGGTTGCGTAGGCGATGACCAGGCAGTCGCACTCGTCGAACACGCCATCGTCTCGATGGGTATCGGCGGTGAGGGCGAGGCATTGCTCGGCGGTCACACCCTGCGATCGGCTCACGGCCGATCCGATGTCGATTCAGAACGGACAGCCCACGCGATTGGCCACCCGCAGCTGCGCGAGGCTCTTGATGCGGTCGGGGACGCGGTGGGCGCGCTCGAGCGCAGTCTCGAATGCGCCCACGCCCATCAGCAGTCCGGTGTTGGCATGGAGGACTTTGACCGGTGCCGGGACATGGCCCAATTTGCGGCGGGTGATCGCGTAGACCAGCTTGGCGAACCATCCGGGGCGCTTTTCGCAGTGCTCGGAGAGGCGAGGCATGACCACTGCCACGGACGAGGGGCGGCGAGCGTGACACGGCCGGCGAGAAATCTGCTGTCGTCCCGAGATGCTTCGGGCGGTGGGCGGCCGAGGGATGCTCCACACGCAAGTGCGTGGCCGCCATCGAGCCCGTTTCGCGCCGCAATGGGAACCTTTGTGGTCCCCGGTCGTCTTTCGTCACGAGATGCGACGTGGGTACCTTGCTTGGGTGGTCGTTGCGGCGAGCGTCGGTTGTGCGTCGCATGAACTCGACGACGGGTTGGATACGCCGGTCGCGTCGTCTCCGGGGTGCGAGGTCGCCCTGGCCGATGTCCCGTCGGTCTTGTTCTCCGAGCAGTTCTTGCTGCGCGCGCCTCGTGGGATCGAGTTCGTCGATGAAAACCCCGTGTTCGCCGTCAGTGCGCCCAATCCCGGCCCGACCACGTGCGCGCTGCGACTTCGGCGTGTGATGGCGATGGTGTTCGAACACGATCCGGCCAAGTCGCTGCCGCTGTTCGCCAACGACTTCATCGCCACGCTCGCGCAGCAGGGGTATGCCGGCGGTCAGCCCCTACACACCCATCACGACGACCCCGGTGACTTGCGGCTGAGCCTGTGGTTCCCGTCCCATGCCGACAACCCTGCCGTGGAGCTGTACCTCGCGTTCGCGGTGCGCGACGATCTCGTGGTGGCGGTGGTCTACGAGCTCGATGAGGGAACCCTCGACAGCTTGCTGCCCACGCTGGAAACGTCGGCCAGATCTCTGCTTCGTGTTCCGCCCGAGGCTTGAGATGACCGGCTCATGGGCTTTGGTGGGCTGCGAGTCGTTCGCCAGCTGGTGCAAGCGCAGGCCGATTCCACCCGATGGAATGATGGCCGCCGGACGAGGGTCCAGGGGTGTAATGTCGCGCTCGATGTCCCGGCTTGGCCCCCACTGGATCGCTGTTGGAACGATGCTGCTGGCGCTCGGCGCCTGTACCGAGGAGTCGCCGGAGTCGACCGATGCCGCCGATGCCCAAGCGCCGGGCGACGCCGACGGCGAGCCGTCCGTGGTGAAGACCGACGAGGTGGCGGACAAGGCCCCGATCGATCCTCCTCCGCTGGCCCTCGAGCCCCCGCCCACTGGCCATGCCGTGGCGCGGATCGGTGCGCTGCTGTTCGACTCGAGCACGGGTGAGGCGGGGTTCGAGCTGCCGCCGCTTTCGTTGGGAGACGGGCCGCCCGGAGTCACCGTCAACGTCGTCGGCCAAAAGGACGACCGCCTGGTCGTCGAGACGCTCGTCTCCAAGCCGGTCGAGCATCACTGTGCGGGCCAGCTGCCGGGTCTGTCCGATTTTCGGCTGCGCCTGTACGTCGCTCGTGAAGACCTCCTGCCCGTGCTGACCTCCGACGTGGTGCACGCCTTCGCCGATGGCACCCGGGTTCAGCTGCAGCGAGGCGTCGTGGTGAGCGGCCCGGGTGATGCGGTTGCCGTCGACATCAAGGGCACCAAGGTCGAGATCGAGATTCCCGAGGAAAGTGTGGGTCGCTTCTACGAGCCCACCACGGCGCTGCTGCCCACGGGCGAAAAGGGTGAGATCTACCCTGTCGACGGACTGCCGCTGTCGTACGGCAGCGGGCGGGTGCTCGGCGAGAACGGGTTGTTCGGACATCGCGGCACGATTTCGTACTTCGACCTCACGACCAAGGGGACCGATGCGCTGCTGACTGTGCGCAATGCCTGCGCACAGGTCACGGCATTGGCTTCGAACGAGCGGCTCAGTCGGCCCAAGGTCGAGGCGATGGCCCGTCACTTCGACCCCGAGAAGGTCGCAGAGAACGCTGGGCTGCTGGGGATGCTGGCCGCAGACGAAGGCCACTTCCTGGCTTCGCCGTACGGCTCAGCGTTCGCCACGGGCGCCACCGACGAAGACGTGTGGGGCGGGCTCTCCGGTACGGAGGTGGGGGAGGCGTTCGGTGTCGGAGGCCTGGGGTTGGCCCCCGCGACGCCGACCTACAAGGTCAAGGCGGGGACTGCGATCTTGTGGCCCGATGGCAATGCCGCCGGTCAGGTGGTGGCTGAGCACGAGTTCGCGGCTGCCCCCCGACAGCAGCAGGGGCACAGCTGCTTCGATGTGAAGCTGGTCGGTTCTTCGGCTCCGGGTGCCTCGATCGTGCTGTGTTTCATGCCCGCGGATGTCGCCGAGATCAAACCAGAGCCGGTCGCGATCGGTGGTCTGGGACTCATCGGTCGAGGCGGTGGAGGAGCCAGCGCCACGGGTGGAGCTGGCTTCGGTGGCCGCGGCAAGCGTGTCCCGCGGGTTCGCCAGGCCAAGGCCACGGTCAAGGGGTCCCTCGACAAGGACATCATCCGCCGGATCGTCCGCTCGCACATCAACGAGGTCCGCCACTGCTACAACCAAGGGCTGGCCAAGGACCCGTCGCTCGAGGGACGGGTCTCGATTCCGTTCACGATCGTCCCAACGGGCAAGGTGGTGACCTCGGTGGTCGGCACGACCACGCTGGGGGACAAGAACGTGGCCAACTGTGTCGCGAAGGCCGTCAAGCGCTGGAAGTTCCCGCGACCTCCTGGGGGCGGCAACGCGATCGTCAGCTACCCGTTCGTGCTGTCGCCCGGCTAGCCTCGACTTTGGCGGTTTTCCACGCGCCATGACACCGCCCCCGACCGCTGTGGCAGTGTTTTCGCTCCTCGACGCATGACCCCGATGCGCCTTCGAAGCGCAGCCTCGCCAGGCAGCTGCCGCTGACGGCGTTGTGGCCCATGGAAAATCGCCAAAGTCGAGGCTAGCGGCGCTGGCGAGACCCCGCGTGCCGCGAAACGCTGCCATCGCGACGGTGCCAAGACGCGAACAGGGCGTGGGGCGGACCCGGTGAACGGATGCGGCGGGCGGTGGCCCCGTCAGGGCCCGATGACCCGGTTGCCGCCGGCTTTCTTGGCCGCATAGGCGTTGGCGTCGGCGCGCTGGATGAGCGCCTTGGGATCGTCGTCGGCGCGGGCCAGGGTCACACCGACGCTCGCGGTCACCCCGTGCTGGTCGTCGACGCGTCCCGCGTCGCGGACGGCGGTGGTCAGCCGCGTGGCGACGGCGGCGATTTCCTTGGGCGAGGCATCCGTCAGCAGCACTGCGAACTCGTCCCCGCCATAGCGCGCGGCGATGTCGGTGGCGCGGATGCCTCCATCGAGCGCTCGCGCGACGGCCCGCAGCACGTCATCACCGGCGAGGTGGCCGAGCCCGTCATTGACGGCCTTGAACCGGTCCAGATCCATCATGATGAGCGCGCTGGGGTGACCCCGCTGCACGCGATCGAGCCCATACTCGATCCGCGCCATCAGGTGCCGACGGTTGTACAGCTGCGTCAGCGGGTCCCGCTGGCTCATCTGCTCGAGCCGTGCGTTGGCCTGCAGCAGCTCCTGCTCGCGGTTGGCCAGGGAACGGGCCAGCTGCACCACCATACCCGTGGTGAGCAAGACGATGATGGAGACGATCGTGATCCACGTCAGCGTGCCCAGCAGCGGCCGCACGGGGCTGACGACCCACGCGGGCTCGTCGGGCCGGGTCGGCAGCCACCCGAGGTACTCCGACATCAGCACCGCGGCGTAGGCCACCACGCCGTACAGCCCCAGCCAGGTCGCCTTCTTGGGGTGCCCGGCCAGCGCATACATCAGCGGCGACACCACGTAGAGCGCAATGAGCGAGGTACTGGTGGCCCCCACGCGATGAATGACGAAGGTCAAGAACGTGATGTCGGCCAGTCCGCCGGCCCACGCCCGCAGGTCTCCGCCGCGTCGTACGTACAGCAGTGCCTGCAGCAGCACAGCGAGCGCGAAGTACAGGCCCGCCGCGACGTGCACCACCTCCCGGGCGA
>JAHZJA010000518.1 GCA_022601155.1 Deltaproteobacteria bacterium
CGAACACCCACGCGGCTGTGGCTCCGCGAGCCACCATGAGTTGCTCACCGTCGATCGTCTCGAAGCTGATGCGCTGCACGACGAAGGGCTCCCCGGTTGGGATGCCGAGGACACGCGTTTCGGTGTCGAACGTACCGTCGGGCCGGGGGATGAGGGCGAGCGTTCGTCGTCCGTGGAGATGCGCTGTCAGCTCGCCTCGGCGGTGTTCGAACCGGAACAGTGTGGTGCCGTCGGAGTACTCGGGGGCGGCCAACTGGTCGAGCCGGGCGGCAACGAGGGGCATGGCAGGGGCCGGGGGGTAGGGGGCAACCCGTTGCATCTGCGCGGGGAGGTCGAGCCCGGTCTTGGCGTGGAGGGCGAGCGCGAGGGCGTCGTCGGCAATGCCGGGCACCAGGAAACTCGAGTCGTTGCCCAAGACCACCACGCCCACCCCGTGCTTGGGCGCGATGCTCACCTGCGACATGAAGCCGGCCGTCGATCCCATGTGCCATACGATGTCGCCGACGGCCTTGCTCCCGCGGCGAATGAACCACGTGAGACCGACCGCAGCCCCGAGGTCGAGCGGGTTGTCGACGTTTTGGGGCCGCGTCATCTCGGCGACACCCTCGGCGGACAGCAGCCGCGAGCCTCCCACCTGACCGTGCCCGTTGACCCAACGCACCAGCTGGGCCAGCTCGGTGACCGACGCCCGAATCGACCCGCAGGGGGTGTAGCCGATGGGCTTGGCCGGGTCCCCGGCGCCGTCGTATCCGGTTGCTCGCTCGGTGGTACCGACGTTGTCACCCCGCGCCGACGCATGCGGCATGCTCATCGGTTCGAGCACGGCCTCCTCGAGATGAACGGAGAACTCCTTGCCAGTCTTTCGCTGCACGGTCAGCGCGGCGAGGTCGATACCGACGTTGGAGTAGATCGCCATGCGTCCGGGCGGCTGAACGAGCCACTGTTCTTCCAACGCGGCGGGTAGCTGTGCGATCGCGTAGTCATCCCGATCGTCGAGAGCGGGGAGATCGGTGGGAAGCCCCGCGCGATGACTGAGCAGCTGACGCAACGTGGGCACGCGCGGGCCGGGGAAGCGTGACCCAATCTGGAACTCGGTGAGAACGTCGGTGAGGGGTGCATCGAGCTCGAGCTCACCTGCCTCGACCAGCTGCATCACGGCGAGGCCGACAAAGGGCTTGGAAAGGGAGCCGATCTCGTAGGAGGTGGTGGGCGTGGCCGGAACGGCTCCTTGCCGCTGCGCAACGCCAAAGCTCTCGGCCCAGACCAGCTGTTGTCCGTCCACGATCGCGATGCTGATGCTGGAGGCCGCATGCTCCTCCATGCGCATGGGAATGATCTCCCGCAGCCGCTCGCGGAGCTGCTCGTAGTCCCGGGGCAGTGGCCGTGCCAGGGCCGGGGGTGGGCCGGCCGCGTGATGTACGCTTTGCGCGGGGGCGGTGCACCCAAACACGAGCGACAGTCCCAGGGCGCCGACAGTGAAATACTTCATCGGCCATCCCAGTCGTTGGCGGCTCCGAGTCCCTACGGGTTGCGCTCGGAAAAAAAGAGCCCGCCACGCTGTAGTGAACGGCGAACTCCCGCGACCACCCTTGTACGTGTCTGTCTTCCAGAGCCATCGACGGTGCACGATGACCACCAGGCCAGGCCGCGGGAGCCGCAGTTGAGCGCGCCGGACCGACGAGCTGTCGAGCTGTCCGTGTCTCGTGATGCCGAGCCCCTGGGGCCGGCCGACGCTCAGAAGCTGCGACGCGAGCGCTATATGCAGGTGTTGGAGGCCCACGGCGAGAGCCTCGCCCGCGTTGCGAGGAGCTACGCCAAGGGTCCCACCGAGCACGAGGACCTCATCCAGGAGGTGGCGCTCGGGCTGTGGAAGGCACTGCCCAGCTTCCGGGGTGAGGCGACGCTCAAGACCTTTGCCTATCGGATCGCGACCAATGTCGCGATTTCCCACCTGCGTCGACGACGGATACACGAGCCCGTGCCAGAGGGGGCCGACGACGCTCCATCCCCCGAGACCGCGCTCGAGCGCGCCGCCGAGCGTCGCCGCTTGCGTCGGGCCATCGAGGCCTTGCCGATGTCCCTCCGACAAGTGGTCGTCTTGCGCCTCGAAGATCTGACCTACGCCGAGATCAGCGGGGTCATGGGGATCACCGAGAGCAACGTCTCGGTTCGACTCACCCGGGCTCGAAGACAGCTACGCGAAGATCTGGGAGCAAAGCCGTGAGCGATCGTTTTCGAGATCCACTGGACGCTTGGTACGACGAGGCCAGCGCGTTGCTGAACGAGGACGCGGTCGAAGCGAGGTGGCCGAGTCCGGAGCAATTGCCCGCGCGCACGGGGATGCCGTCGGTGGCATGGGGGACGGTCATGCACGTGGTGGTCGTTGCCGTCATCTGTGGCGCTGCCTTGATGGGCCGTGTCGATCCGTGGATCGTGCCCACGGTCAGCCTGGCCGCGACGGCGAGCCTGGGGCCCCGTCTGATTCTCTCGCGGACTGGACTACGGGAGCCGGTCGAGCTCGCAGCCGGGCTGCGCGGGGAGACACAGGCCCAGGCCATCAACGCCAAGACCTGGACGGTGAGCGCGTGGGCGCTGGGAGCGTTGGCCCTCGTCGCCCTGGTGGCGGCCGGCTACACGTATGGCAGCTACGCGGCCTCGAGTACGCCCTTCTTGCGGTTGGCACCGCTTCGATGGTCGCTGCTCACGGCGAGCTTGGTTGGATTGTGTGGTCTCGCCTGCGTCGAGTCCTGGCGCGCGAAGGAGGCCAGCACCCAAGCCTCCGCCCTCGAGCTGAGCCTCGAGCTCGGCGATGCGGCCGAGGGCAGCAACTGGTCGGAGCGTGCGGGAGCGCGGCTGTTGTTGGCGCTCATCGCCGTTTGTGGTGCTGTCGGCTCCAGCCATGTGTTCGTGCCCGACAATGAGGACGACTCCCCCGGCCGCGCGCTGGTGATCGGGCCCAGAGCCGTCGGGCATGCGGCCTGGATCCACGAACGCTTCGGCCTCGAGGCGCGTGGTCTGTCCGTGGACGAGGCCTGGGAGCGCTCCGCTCAGCGTTTCTCGGGGCAAGCGGGTGAGCTCGAGACCCTGACCCACCTGGCGGACCTCGAGGGGGTGGGGTTCGTGTTCATCGATCTGGCCGCGTTCCCGATCGACCTGGGTGAGCGCGAGGACATCGAGCTGGTCACGTCGCTGACGACCGATCCGGGCTTCGCGGTGTTGACCACGGGGGACGTCAACACCCTCAGCTACGCTGGCGGCTGGAGCAGTGTGGGGCGCACGCGGTCGAGCTGGGCTCCGGTGGGCCCCCACTGGGCCTCGACGGGAGCGGCCGAGTCGTGGATGCATGGCGAGGGAATGCACCGCGACGCGGCGGACCACCTCGCGCTGGCGCGTGCCCTGTTTGCCCAGCCCGCCTTTCGCCAGCCGCCAGACATCGACGAGGTCGGAGACCCGCCACAGCTCAATGGGCGTAGCCATACCTTGCTCCGTGGGGTCGTCTACTTCGGCCTGCACGCTGACTTTTGGTACGAGGCCGTTTCTGCCTATGAGGGGATGGAGGCGGCGGTGGCCGAAGGCCGCATCCCGCCCGAGCTCGAGCCGTGAGTCGTTGGTCGCTTCGGCTCCGCACCCCGCTGATGGGCCGCGTGGAGGTGAGTTCCACACCTTGGAGGGGCCGACCCCACACACCATGATGAAAAAGGTCCGGCAAATGAAGCCAGGTGCAGCATGTCGCCATGCAACATTGTGGACGTCATGGAGGCTGAATGTTGCGCGGGTTGACGGTGCCAGCGATCTTGGCGATCGCGGTCCCCGGTTGCTCGGCGCTCAATCCCGACTTCCAACCACAGGATGGGGCGACGGCCTCCTCGGGTTCGGCCAGCACCACGGGCACCGACGCCGACGTCGACGAGCAACCCACAGCTGGCCTCGACACCAGCAGCGGAGGAGACAGTCCGCTCGGCACGGCGGGCAGTACCGGCGAAGGGAGTATTGCCACCAGTACCACCGACGCCGACGTGACGGGCACGGGTGATTGCGCGTGTGCGCTGATCGAGCCCTGCCCCGATGACGTCGGCGGGCCTCCCCACACCGCGTTGGGGGTCGACTGCGCCGACGTTCCCGTTCAGGTCTCGGTCTATGCGGCGCCAGGCGCCTTGGGGGTCATGGGCCAGCTCGGTACCACGGCGGCGTTCCTCCCCACCGAAGGGTCGCTGTCACTGGTCATGGGGACGGGCGATGTCAGTCGACTCGATGACGCCGGAGCCGACTGCACGCAGGGGGAGCCGTTCGGTCGGCAGTACGACTTCCCGATACTGCCCGCTCCCCTCATCGCGGTCGACGCTGGTGGCGACTGTCTGCGCCGCCCCCAGCTGGCGGGCTTTGGAGACTGCTCGAACACGATCGAGGAGCAGTTTACCGGGGGTGCCTTCGACTACACCGACGTCTGGCTGACGACGACCGTCCCCGACGGAGCCGATGCCGTTGCGGTGGACTACGCGTTCCTCACCGCGGAGTACCCCGACTACATCGACCCCGACTGGAACGACATGTTCGTCGTGTGGCTGGAGTCGGAGCAGTGGACGGGGAACATCGCGCTCGATGGGCAGGGCAATGCGATCGCCATCGACTCCGTTCAGCTGGACTACATGGATGACGACTCCGACCTGGCCGTGTTCGAGGGCACCTGCATGGTGGGGCACGGGGCGACCGGGTGGAACACGGGGTCGGGGCCCGTCGTCGCGGGCGAGGAGATCACCGTGGTCCTGGCCTTGTGGGACGGGGGGGACCCCGGCTTGGATGCCTATGCGCTGGTGGACGGCCTGCGCTGGGAGTGCGGTGCGTGCCTCTGAGCTGGGCGACTGAGGCCACCGCTCACTCGACCTTGGTCGAGACGAGGGGGTACTGCTCCGCGGTGCGCCAAGGCCTGGTGGGCCACCAGCGTGTGGGGCCTCCAACCTTCGCCGGCTCGATGGAACCGCCGGGGGGCGGCGACGATACCCGCACGCTGCGGATCTTGGCTTCGGCGATCACGCGCTCCAGCGGCTCCGTCCAGCCATGGTTGGCGAGGTCGAACAGGCCCCAGTGGATGGGCAGCATGACGCCGCCGCGGACCCACCGATGGGCCTTGACCGCCTGCTCGGGACCGATGTGCCAATCAGGCCAGCCTTGGTCGTAGGCACCGACCTCGATCATCGTCACGTCGAAGGGGCCGAGGCGCTTGCCGATGTCCATCATGGCCGGGAACAGCCCGGTGTCCCCGGAGAAGTACACGCGGTGGTGGTCCGTGGCGAGCGCGTACCCGGCCCACAGCGTGTCGTTGTAGTCGAGCAGGTAGCGGCCCGAGGCGTGTCGGGCTGGTGTGGCGGTGATCGTCAGGCCCGCGACTTCCGTGTCCTCCCACCATCCGAGCTCGGTGATGTGATCGGGCGCCACGCCCCAGTACTCGAGGTGGGCACCCACGCCCAGCGGCGTGATGAAGTGGGTATCCCAGTCGCGGATGGCCTCGATCGTGGGGTGGTCGAGGTGGTCGTAGTGGTCATGGGAGATGACGACGACGTCGATCGGAGGGACATCCTCGAGCTCGAGGGGCGGGGCGAACCACCGCTGGGGGCCGATCCAATCCACGGGCGCGGTCCGCTGGCCCCACACGGGATCGGTCAGCACGCGCACGCCATCGATCTCGACCAGCGTCGTCGAGTGTCCGAGCCACGTCACGCGCAGGCCGCTGCTCGGCGGCGTCTCGAAGCGGACCGGGTCCACCCACTCCACGGGGATCGGCGTGGATGGGCTCTGGTCGGGTGGCGGATCGAACATCCCCGAGACCGTCCCCCAGATGTTGTTCCACAGCGGCTGGGGATTGTCGAAGCCGTCACCTGCCCACTGCGAAGACGCCTGCATCCGCGTGAGTCTGTCGCCCTCCGCGGCTGTACCAAGGGCAGTCCACCCGTCGATGACCACCGCGCCAGCGAGCGCCAAGATGCTGAGCAGGAAGCTTGCCACCGCGGCACGATACGGTCGCCATCCTCCACTGTCACTCGCCGTTCGCGCCAGCTCCCATGCGGCGCACGCCAAACGCTCCCCTCGACCGCTGCGCTCCCCGCTTGGGAGTGTGGTGTGACGGTGACTCCTCGATCGGCGCGATCGACTCCACCATACGCGTGGGCCCCCGGGAGCGGTGGCTGGTCAGCGGGGGGAACGCCACGGCGGTGCTCCCCCTGCCGATGCGCTACTGCAGCGGCCATCCGGACAAGATGAGGTCACTGCTGCCGACCGTGTGGCAGCCGATGCAGCCGGGGATTCCGTTGCCGGCCGCAGGCACAGCTCCAGCGTCGGTGGTGCTGGTGACCTCGTACCAAAACCAGTTCTTGCCCGCCTCGGACTGAGCGCTGGTCTTGGCCATCACCGCCCAGCCCCCGAGCTTGCCCTCGTCACCGAACATCTCCTTGACCGCGACCGATCCTTTCGGGTGCTCGACGTTGCCGGCTTTGAGCGAGTCGGCCAGCGTGGCGTTGTAGAACACGCGGACGGGACTGTTGGGGGTCGTGTGGGGGCCGCGGCCGGGATGCGTGCTGGCCTGCTTGGCGGGCCACTTGGCGTAGTCGCCTCCATTGAGCCATGCGTGCAGTGCCACACGACCCAGCGGGATGGCGCCGACCTTGGCCGGGTGAGGGCCCGTGGGTTGCCACTGATTGTCCGTGGCCAGCGGCTTGCCCTTCGAGGTTCCGATCGCATCGCGGAGCACGGGATAGTGCTGGGTGAACACGAAATCGTCGGCCGCGTTGCTCTGATGGCAGGCATTGCACGCCGAGGTGGGGAAGGCCTTGGCGGTGTCCTTGACCGGGCCCCCACCTTCGCTCGTGAAGCTGAAGTACGCCCAGTTGCCCGGCTCGTTGGGGAAGTGCTCGGCGCTCTTGATCGTGGCCTCGAGACCGATGAACTCCCCCATGAAGTAGCCCTTGCCCGACACCGCAGACTTGGACCCGACCTCGACGAGCTCCTTGACCAGAATCGTCCCGTCGCGAAACTTCCCCGTCTTGGCGAGGTGTGCATAGCTCGGCGGGTCGATGTAGACGCTGTGGAACTCGGGGAACGGGGCCTTGCCTCCGTTGCGGTCGTTGGGGGTCAGCGGCTCCCCGACGAACACCCACTGTCGGTAGCCTCGGGGACGCTGGAGCACGCCGTCGGCGATCGTGAACGGCTCGCTCGTCTCGGCTCGCTCTTCGGTCTTGGCTCCACGCAGCACCGGGTAGTACTGGGTGAACACGAAGTCGTCTGCCGCGCTCGTTTGGTGACAGGCATTGCAATCCTTGGTCGGGAACGGCTTTGCCGTCGTGCTCAGCGCGCCGCCAGCCGGGTTGGTGAAGCTGTAGTAGGCCCAGTTGCCCGGCTCGTCAGGGAAGTGTTCCTTGCTTTTGACCGTGGCCTCGAGGCCGATGTACTCGCCCATGAACAAGCCCTTGCCCGAAGCAGCCGAGGTCGCCCCGACCGCCGACAACTCCTTGATGAGGATCGTACCGTCGGGGAACGTGCCCGTGGTGCGATAGGCCTCGTAGCTCTTGGGGTCGATGTACACGCTGTGGAACTCGGGAAACGGAGCCTTGCCCTGGTTCATCGCGTTGGGCGTAACCGGCTCGCCCACGAACACCCACTCTCGATACCCTTGGGGGCGGGTGAGCTCACCGTCCGCTCCAATGGTGAATGCGGGCGTATCCGCGGTGGGTGCTGTCGTGCGGGCCGCCTCACCCGCGTCGGGGGAGCTGGTCGTCGACGTCTCCGGGCCGTTGCAGGCAGCGATTCCAGGAACGGCCAGGAGCGTGACGGCCAGGGCCAGGTGCCGCGATGGTGTGCGCGTGTTGGTGTGCATGCTTGGATCTCCCGCGGCCGTCGATCTCTCGACACGGGGACGCCAGAGCCTCACCACGCATCCTGGGCGCGTTGTTCATGCGCGCGGATGGGTGGGAAGGCGGCAGGGACGACGACCGCAGGGATTCAGATAGCACAGGCCATTGGCGCCCCAACCACCACGAGAGCACGCTCAGACGACCTGCACAGTAATTTGGACGACCGAGTTGGTTGGGGGAGCCGGGAGGGTGCTTCGAGGCCTCCAGCCTGCGAGAATCTTTTGGTGGGGCGGAAGCGCTCCGCGCAGCCCGGCGAAACGCAGGCCCGAAGGGGCCAGCAACCGGGTGTCATACGCCAATGCAGCAATGTCGATGACGGCCGAAGGCCGTGGTGTCACTCAGGAGCAGTGCCTGCCTCCATCGCTCGAAAAACCAGTGGCGCGACCGCCTTGTCGTACTCGGGAAGCCATCCCTACGCTCGGAGGGTGGCGTCGACGATCGCAAGGGCGTTGAACGACTATGGGTACGACTACTGGTATGACGGGCGGATGGTCAGTGCCGCCCAGCGATGGGAGGATGAAGCCGGCCAGGCACTGGCGAACTGTGGTTCGGCGATCGTGGTATTTGACGATTCGTACCTCGCCAAGATCCAGGATGAGTCTTCTGGTGTGAACCCCGAGTGGGCCCAGATTGACGGCAGAATCCGTAGTGTGCCGCGAGACTTCAAACTCATCCCCGTCGTCATTGATGGGGTCCGCCGGACATCGCTGCCTCCCAGTGCTCGACAGCTCGGCATCGTTCGTTGGCCGAATGAAGGCAGCTCCTTGCATGCGGAAGAGGTCGCGTCGGCGATCGATCAGCTGCTTGCCGCGATTGACTCTACG
>JAHZJA010000519.1 GCA_022601155.1 Deltaproteobacteria bacterium
CCGTCAGCGGCAGCTGGCTGGCGAGGCTGCGCTTCGAAGGCGCATCGGGTCATGCGTCGAGGAGCGAAAACACTGCCACAGCGGTCGGGGGCGGTGTTATGGCGCGTGGAAAACCGCCAAAGTCGAGGCTAGTAGAACAAGAACGGCCAGAAGTTGAGCATCGGTGCGCCGTCATCATCGAGCGCCCCGTTGTCGAGGCCCGGTAGGTTCTGCCGCCACCACATCAGGAACGGACCCATGCAATCGGGCGCGACCGCAGCGTAGGCCGTGTGGGCCGAGCCGTCGTACACCGTGGTCGCACCGCTCCCGTCCCGCCAGTGCGTGCAGCTGGTCTGCACCGCGTCGGTACCCGCGAGATCGTAGTGCTGCCGAGCATTGGGAGGCCAGTGCACGTTGCCGCAGACCGGATCGTAGTCGCGCAGGGTGCCGCTGACCGACTCGCTGACGGCGTAGTCGACCGTCGTCGGCCCCGGGTAGCTCAGGCAAACGTCACCGTACGGACACGCGTACCAGTTGTCGACGGGGAGGCCGTGGTCATCGTCGAGCTGCATTCCGGCCAGCTCGGGAAAGTAGCGCGACAGGTACGGCAAGATGTTGCCGCCCTTGCGCCCCATACCCTCGAACGCGTGCGACACCGACTCGAGAAAGCACCCCGGGCCGCGGGTGTTGTTGAACCATGCTACGCGAACGCTTCGACCGCACGGGATCACGTCCTCCGCGTCGAAGCAGCCGTTGCCCGCACAGCGGTTCATCGCGCCCGGAAGGCGATTGCCGTCCTCGTCGTAGTGGGGCTTGAGCTCGAGCATCTCGGCCGCACTCACATCGGGCACGTCGGCATCACCGTAGATCCACACCTCGTGGACCAGGCCAAGCTCGATGGCGTCGCACAGCCGCAGGTTCGTCCCGGGCTGGCGAGGGTCTTCGATCCCCAATACGTCGGCATGGTCCGCGTCGAACAGCCGCTCGTAGTCAAAGCCCCACGACCCCTCCTGCGGATCTTCGCGGGGGTAGGCGGTGCTGTTGTTGTAGGGCCACCCGGGGGGCTCCTGCTCGTCGCGCAAGTCGACCTGATAGGCCAGCGAGTACTCGACGAATGGAGGAGCATCCGGGTCGGCGTAGCCGTGCCAGCGACTCGACTCGGCCAGCAGATCGCGCACCTCGATCAGCTGTGCGTTCATCTGCTCCATCGACCGGGCATTGACGTAGTTGATGGCGAGGACCCGGGGCCGCAGCTGAGTGATCTCCTGGTGGTGCTCCACGAGCCACGGATCGGAGTTCGCGAAGCTCTGCGCGTTCGGCCACACCAGGCCGCTGCAGATCCCCTCCTCGTCACAGGTCGTGCCCGACGGGCAGGCCCCGGGGTCGGGCGCACAGGTACAGTGGAAGTCGGTGCCATCGAATTCGCACGTGTGACCAGGCTCGCACGGCGACTCGCAACCATCGCCCATCCCGTCCGTCGTTGTGTCCGACACCGAGACCGTCGAGGCTCCATCGTCTGCGGTGGGTGTTTCCCCGCTGCCGTTGCCTTCGCTGCTCCCGCCCGACGTACCCGACGCCACAGGAATCCCGCCGACTGATCCACAGCCCGTGATCGCGCCCACCAGTCCGAGGCTCAAAACACTCCATCGTCCTTGGATCCGCATGGTCGTGGAAATAGGTGCCTCGGTCCGCCGGTCGGTTCACGTGTAGTGGTTGAACGACGTACGTCGTTCGCCCTGATTGTCGACGACCCACGCCGCAGCGCCAACCCTCCGTGGGCCGTGGCGGGCCAACGGACGTCGCTTTCCTTCTCGCCCCACCAATTCCGGCGCTTCCCCAGCGGACGACCGGGAGATACCCTTCGAGCACCCCCATGGAACAAAACCCGTTCGCACCCCCATCTGCGTCCGCAGACCGGCCCCAGGGCGGCCTGGTCTTCTCTCCCGAGGGCGTATCCATCGTCGCCAGCCTGGCCACGTGGATGCGCGGACTGTCGATCCTCTACTTCCTGTTCATCGGGCTGTTGGCTCTGGGCAGCTGCGCGACGTGTGCTGGCGGCGGCTCGCTGCGAGGCGCAGGCGGAGCCGGTGGAGCGATCGCGTTCGTGTTCATCGTCGTCATGGTGGTAATCGGAGCCGCGGCGAGCTGGCTGCGATCGGCCGCCCAGGACTTCGAGCGCGGCGTCCTCAGCGATGATGAGATGCCCATCGGCCAGGGCTTCGGCCACTTGCGGTCATTCCTGATCCTGTTCGGCATCCTCGGGCTGCTGTCCCTCGCCTTCCAGATCTACCAGGCAGTACAGGTGCTCTAATGGACGCTGCACACATTCCATTCACCGACGAAGACGAGCGCAAGATCGCCAGTGCCGCGACGTGGGGCATGATCGTGGCGATCACCTCCATCTCCACGGGAGCCATCTCCCTGCTCATGCAGCTGAGCGTGATGAGCAGCTTGCCCTCGGGGATGAAGGCCCTCGTCCTGGTGCCCGTCGTGCAGGCGGCCGTCACCATCTTGCTCAACCTGTGGTTGCTGCAAGCGAGCCTGGCCTTCCGCAAGGTGGCCCTCACCGACGAGGCCGATCAGGAGTACCTGTTGGCTGGCTTCCGCAAGCTGCGAGCGTACTTCATGGTGCAGGTGATCCTCATCCTGGTCGCCATCGGCCTCGGTCTCCTGGCCAGCTTCGCCGTGTTCAGCTAGCGCGCATGGCCGCGAGTGCGGCCACCTCCGCCCGACCCAAGACGGGCATCGCTCCTCCGATCGATGCCCGTTCTTTCGTGGTTGCCTCCTCACAACGACGTCCATCGAGCAAGACTCCTGCACCACCCCTTCGGCTACGGCCAAGGGCGCCCGGCCTTCGCCGCGCCAACGGCCTCGGCACCACGCTGCCCCACACGAGCCCCGAACTACTGCCCACCCACTCCCGGCTCGGGGGACTCGCCTCGACCTCTCCTCGGCGACCGCCGCACGCTCGCTACAGCAGGTGGCGAACCTTGATCTCGAGGTAGCGATTGACCAGCTGCACGGTGAGCTGGCGCGGCTCCACGTCGAGCACGTTGGCCCCAGCCTGTCGGAGCCTGCGCACCAGGCGATCGCGCCAGCCCAACAGCTCGGCCGCCGCCGCCCGCTCGAACAGCCGAGGGTCATCGTCCGAGGGCCGGACCAGCGCCATCGACTCCAGCTCGGTGTCACGCAGCAGGATCACCAGCGGCAGGTGCTTGGGGAGCAGCCCCCGGGTGTAGCGCACCAGCTCGTCCGCCGACGCATCGTCGTGGACCTGGGTGAAGACCACGACCAGGCTCCGCTGCCGCAGCTGATGACCCAGCCGGGTAAAGGCCTGACCGAAGTCGGACTCGACCAGCTCGGCGTGGATGTCGTAGGTGGCTCGAACCAATCGCGCCGTGGCCGAGCGGCCGCCCGTCGGCGCCAGGGCGGCCTTGATGTCGTCGGCGAAGGTCAGCATGCCCACCCGGTCGCCGCCCCGGCTCGCCACGTGGCCCAGCATCAGCGCGGCATTGAGCGCGTGGTCGAACAGCGGCAACCCCTGGGTCTGCACCGTCATCAGCCGGCCCGCGTCCAGGGCCAGGGTGATCGTCTGGTTGCGCTCGAGCTGGTACTGACGGGCGATGAGCTTCTGACGGCGCGCGGTGGCCTTCCAGTCGATCGCCCGATACTCGTCGTCCCGCGAGTACTCCCGCAGGCGCTCGAACTCGTTCTCGCCGCCGGGTCGCCGGGTCGCACGGACCATGGCATGGGTACGGTCTTGGCGAGCGAGCAGCTCGTAGGCCCGCACCGCCTGCACGTCGGGGTACACGTGCACCTGGTCGTACACGGGCAATCGGCGCTGACGAATCCACAGCCGAAGCGGGGTCGCGTGCCGCACCGTCAGCCCCCCCAGGCGATAGGCACCCCGCCGCCGCGGTCGGAGCTGGTAGCGCATCGAGGCGGTCCCGCGCGGGGCCAGCACCACGCGCCCGGGCAAGCCGTCGACCTCCGCGTGGGCGAAGGTCTCGTCGGTCACATCGACGACCAACGAGCGTCGCGCCGACGACCGCAGCTGCACGGTGACCGCGTTGTTGCGTCCCACCGACAGCACCGAGCGAACCTTGCGCGTCCCCGTGACCAACCCCTTGGCCCCGAGCGCGGCGTCGACGAGCGCGAGCACGATCACTGCGGCGTCGACCATGAGCATCGGCCACAGGAGCGACTCGTCGACGAGCGTCAGCGCTGCGAGCCCCACGGGCCCGAGCATCAGCAGCACGAGCAGGCGAGATGGAATCATGCGGCGCTCTTGGGCACGACGGCGTCGGCGAGGATCTCGCGAATGCACTCGTCAGGAGTGATCCCCTCGAACTCGGCATCGGGCACCAGGATGATGCGGTGGCGTACGACCGCGGGGGCGAGTGACTTGACGTCGTCGGGGATCACGAAGTCTCGGCCTCGCATGGCTGCGGCCGCCCGGGAGCTGGCCAGCAGGGCGATCGATGCTCGCGGCGAGGCCCCGAGGTCGATCGACCGGTGCCCGCGGGTGCGCGCGACGATATCGGTGATGTAGTCGAGGATCTCGTCGTCGATGCGAACTTCGTTCAGTGCGTCCTGCATGGCCACGACCTGCTCGGCACTGACGATGGCTCGCAGCCCCACGGCGTCGAGCGAGCTGGAGTCGAACCCACGGACATGAGCCTGGAGGATCTGCTTTTCCACCTCACGCGTCGGATGACCGACCTCGACCTTCATCAAGAAGCGATCGAGCTGAGCCTCGGGCAGCGGATAGGTGCCCTGGGACTCCACAGGATTTTGCGTCGCGACCACCAAGAACGGCCGGGGTAGCGGCCGGGTGACACCATCGGTGGAGACGCTGCGCTCCTGCATCGCTTCGAGCAGCGCGGACTGCGTCTTGGCCGGGGCCCGGTTGATCTCGTCGCCGAGCATCAGCTGGGTGAACACCGGGCCGGGCATGAAGTCGAAGGCCTGCCGCTGCTGGTTGAACACGTTGCCGCCGGTCACGTCGGTGGGCATGAGGTCCGGCGTGAACTGGATGCGCTTGGACTCGCAGCCGAGCACCCGGGCCAGCGCGCGGACGAGCAGGGTCTTGCCCAGTCCCGGGACCCCCTCGATGAGCACGTGTCCCCGCGCCAACACGGTGGTGAGCACCAGCTCGACCAGCTCCTCCTGGCCCACGAGCACCCGGCCGACCTCGGCACGGATCTGATCACAAATGGTACGGAAGGCCTCGGAATTCATCGCTGTCCTCGCGTGGTGTCGATGAGTTGGCCGAGCTCGCGGATCACCCGCAGGTCCTCGGCACTGCCTCGATCGTCGTGGATGTCGTCGCGCGCATCTTGGGCCTCGACCAGGATGCGGAGGGTCTCGGTCTCATCGCGTCCGGTCCGCGCCGCGATCCGCCGGGCAATGTGCGACAGGCCGCGCTGGCGGCCGCCAAAGCGCTCGTAGACCCGCTCGAGCGCCCATCCGGCGTACAGGCGCAGCGCGTGGCGTTGCCCTCCCGACCGCATGTATTGCTGGGCCAGGGCCGAGGCGTGCTCGGTGAAGTTGCGTCGTGACTGCTGGGGAGGATCCCGGGGCCGCGAGAAGTGCATGCCTCTCCACAGGTACAGCAGCAGCACGAACAGGAGCAGCTGACCGATGAGCGGGGTCAGATGGGCATTGGCCATCGCATCGAAGGGGTCGTCGCTGCCCGCCCCGTCTCCGCCCGTGACCGAGCGCAGTCCCCCTTCGATCACCTCGAACTCGGTGCCGAGCGACGTGAGCAGCTCCACCA
>JAHZJA010000520.1 GCA_022601155.1 Deltaproteobacteria bacterium
CCCTCGGCCTTGTCGCCCGAGCAGGAACCCTCGGCCTTGTCGCCCGAGCAGGAACCCTCGGCATCGTCGCCGCCGCAGTGACCCTCGTCGGTGTGGCCTTCGCCGCACTTGGCCTCGGCACCGTCGGCGGGGGCTGCAGCCTCGTCGCCGCCGGGAACCTCCGTTGCGGGCTGCTCCTTGCCACAACCGGTGAAGACCAGCGTGCCAGAGCCAAGCAGAGCCAATGTAGTGGCGATGTCCTTGATGTTCATGAGTCCCTTCCTCGTTCCTTCGCGTGGTTTTCCCTCCGCGAGGCCTGTCGTCATGGCAGGGAGGGCAGCCAGAGCTTGCCGGCAACGGACAGGGTCTGTCCAGAGAGGACCTCGACTGGGCGAATCGCCGGACCCCGTGGTATCGAGTTGCTGGGCACACGATGGTAAAATCCTCGCTCTATGTCGGTGGGCTGGGTGCCCTGTTCGCGTCCTCGCTGACCCTCGGCTGCCGTACGACCCCGCCGCCCGCGCCCGAGGAACCGGTGGCCGCCGCCAGTCCCGCGACGCCGCAGATCCCCTCCAAAGCCCCTTCTGTGGCCGATCCGGTGTCTCCACAGCCCGAGCCGGAGCCCGAGCCCGAGCCCAAACCTCTGACGGCACCCGACGGCACCGTGATCGAGCCGTGCGGTGAGCCGCCACCCGGTATGGCGTGCGTGCCCGGCGGACCCTTCATTCGTGGTTCCGACGACGGTCCGGCGAACACCCACCCCGCCGAGGAAGTCTGGCTTCAGACCTACTACATGGACCTGTACGAAGTGACCTACGGGGACTTCAAGGCATGTCAGAAGAGCAAGGCCTGCCTTCGGGGAGGCCCGCTGTACAACGACTTCAGCCGACCGACGCAGCCCATCGTTGGCGTCAGTTGGTACGCCGCAGTGCGCTACTGCGAAGTGGCGGGCAAGCACCTCCCCACCGAGGCGCAGTGGGAGAAGGCCGCCCGCGGAACCGAGGGCGCACTCTACCCATGGGGCAACGACGTCGCGACCTGCGAGCACGCGGTGATCAAGGATGAAAGCGGCCGAAGCTGCGGCGTACTCAAGCGCAAGGAACACCCCAAGAAGGGTCGGACGTTCGTCGTGGGCACCCGCCCGGCCGGGGTCTACGGCCTGTTCGACATGTCTGGCAACGCGTGGGAGTGGGTCCACGACTGGGCATCACGCGACTACGAGCGCTGCGGCGACGCCTGTCGCGGGACCGATCCCAAGGGCCCGTGTGACGGCAGGGACAAGTGCCGCGGCCACGAAAAGCGGGTGGTTCGGGGCGGGTCTTGGTACTGGGACGCCAGCTACGCCACGGCGATCCACCGCCGGACCCACTACCCGATCAACGAGATCCAGGACTTTCACCACTTTGGGTTCCGCTGCTCGGCTTCCCTGGAAGAAGCCAGAGCCATGGCTGCGCCGCAGTAGCGCGAGCGCCCGTCGTGCTTCCGTCAGGGCAGCACGAGCAGCGAGACGCGCTTGTCTTCGGGCAGCAACCGTCGCAGCCGGGCGAGCGCCTCATCGTCGAGCGCCATGCAGCCCAGGGTCCAGTCGGCCGTGCTGCCGCCTCCGTGGATGAGGATCTCGCCACCGAGGCCAGTCTGCTGAGGCGGGACGCGATCGTCTTCCAGCGACGTGACCACCTGCTCGTGCTCGGCCGGGGATAGATCGCCACGGCTCGCGGCTCGGGTCGCATCGGCGTGGTTGGGGTAGTGGATCGCGATCGCCCCCGGGAAATCGGACCACGGCTTGTCCGACGTCCGGTACCAGCCCTCGGGGGTCCGGCCATCGCCCTCACGATGCTTGTGACCCCGAGGGGCGAAACCCAGGCCCATCTCGAAGCATGCCCGTGCGCGGCCATGACCGAACAGCATCAAGCGCCGCGCGGACTTGTGGGCGACGATCAGCGCCGACTGCTGCAGGCGCGGATCGTCACCGTCGTACGCCGGCGAGGCGGGGAGGTCGGCGACCGCATCGACACAGCCCTCCAGCGCAGGCGACGGCGGCACCTCGGCCGCGGGCGGGCTCGGGTCGGACCGGGATGCGCGCTCGGTCATCGCCGGCTCGTGGCAACCGACGACGATCGTCGCGATGGCAAGTCCCGGCCACCCAGAGGATGAGCGGCGTCGTCGTCGCATGGCGATGACAACGTACGACAGGCCCTCCGCGTTCCACCGCCCGCGGCCACCGCCGGGCCGCTACCGAAGGGTCGCAAACTTCACGACACCCCGGCCCGCCCCCGCGCTGCGGTCGAAGACCGTGTAGCGGTCGTTCATCGCGGGCAGACCCAAGATCGACTGGGGGCTGGGGATGTTCCCCTGCCACGCCCCGGCCGAGCTGATCGCAAACGAAGCCATCCCCGCGTAGCGAGGCTCGGCAAAGGCGTCGACCTGCCAGTAGGTCTGCGGCTTCATCACCAGGCTCACGTCCTGGCCGTCCGCACCTGCGAGCACCAAGGTAATCGCGGGCCAAGCATCGAGGTCCTCGGTGGTCAGCGGGGCAACCTGGCTGCGAGCCATCTGCGCGAACTTGGGGTCGTGCTTGCCCAGCTCTTCCAGCAGCGCCTGGAACACGCCATCCATCAGCGTCATGCCGTTGGTCCCGCTGTCGATGATCGAGTTGCTGACCGACTCCTCCAACGTCTGTCGGTAGGCCTGCACCACCTGGGGGCTCCACCCCGTCCGGCCGACGGCCACTCCAATCTGCTGCAGGCTCGGTACCTCGATCCGATCGCCATCGCCCACCTGCACCGTGAGCAACTGGGTGTTGTAGTAGGCGTCCCCGATGACCTTCGCCGCCTGGAACCCACCCTGATAGAGCTCGGTGTGCTGCTCGCCATCGCCAAGGACGAACCACCCCTGATTGACGGGATTGTCCTTCGGGTCGGGCTTGCTGTAGTCGGTCATCGAGCGCTTGGTCCAAAACGCAAACGCATTGGGCACCACGCCGGCCGTCTCCAGCTGGGTGAAGTACGGGGTCAGCGTCTCGATATTCGGCAAGACCCCGAACGCCTGGGCCGTCGCGTATTTGGCCAGCGGGTAGTGCGACGATGCTCCGCCGACATTGGCGGCTTCGTCGAGGTTCCCGTACGCCAGGCCCATGATCCCATCGGCGGGCGAGAACATCGGGGCGCTCGATGACGGCATGCTGCCGGACTCGATCTGCGCACAGTAGACCTCGGGCAGCTCGACCCGGTGGTCTCCCGTTCCCATCCCCACTGCGACCGAGCAGACCGGTCCCGCCCAGGAACCCGTGCCGTAGCCGACGAACTGAACGTAGGGGGTCGGACGCGCGTCAACGTGGCGAAACTTGCTGGCCTGTACGGCCAGCGTGCTGCTCCCCGTATCGAGCACCACGTTGGCCGTCGTGGTCGTGTCTCCACATCCCAGAGTAATTGCAGCGGTGTAATCACCGCCCATCAGCACGTTGCATGTTGGGATCTTGAGCGTTTGTGACATGTGAACTCCGACGCGCCAGCCCGACGCGTGCCCTGGCAGTCCCTTCGCCTCGCGAATCTATTCACCTCGTGGGTTTCAAGCCGATTTCGAGATGGGGTCGAGCGCATGCCACCACGCCGACGGCAAGCCGGGCCGCGGCGGGGCCGAGCTGCTCGGGTGCGTCGGGGCCGAGCCGCTCGGGTGCGGCGGGGCCGAGCGGCTCGGGTGCGTCGTGTCGACGCCGGACGTCTCGCCTCAGCGCACGTCGGCGGGCACGACCATCACGGGGCAGGGCGCCTGGCGGATCACCCGGTCTGCCGTGCTCCCCACGAAGAACCGCGCCACCCGGCTGCGACCACTGGCCGCCATCACGATCAGATCGGGACCGAATCGCTCGGCCTCGTCGAGTATCACCGTCAACGGCTGACCCGGTCGCACTGCGTACTCCAACGTGACGCCCGCAGCGAGCTGTGGCCCGATCATCTCGAGTGCCTCGGTGGAGGTGGCTCGGGCCCGATCGTGGATCTCCTGGATCAGCCCGGTGGGCAGTGAGACCGGGCCCGAGTACACGGTGCTCGTCTTGAGCGGCGGGGTCGAGTGCACCAACCGCACCGTCGCGCCGGTCACCCGCCCCAGCGCCGTCGCCATCGCCATCGCGCGCATCGTCGGCGCCGTGAAGACGATCCGATGCTCGTTGACCACCACGGCCCGTCCCTCGGACTCGACGTCTTCGTCGCCGGCATCGATGAAGTCCACGGGGACGAGAATCCGCTGGAAGACCTCCGGGCTGCTGGCATCGCTCATGGCGACACCACCGTAGCGCGGTCACCTCGGCTGGAGGTGTGTGCTCCCATGACGCGCCCACGGCTCGGGCGAGCCCGTGACGCCGACCCGAGCGCCTCGGACTGTCAGCTCACGTCTCCGCCCCGCCCCTAAACGCGCGATGCCGCTTGCACCTGGACCCAGCTGGGGTATGTAACTCACTACTCACTTACTATCTCACTGCGAAGTGCTGACCATTTTCGCGCAATCACCAGAACGTCGTTCACATGCGCCCAAGACAGTTTAGCGACGAAGAGCTCCATGCCACGGCGCGTCAGTGCTTCCTGGAGCATGGCCCCGGGGTTTCGACCTCCGTGATCGCGGCCCAGCTCGGCGTCAGCCAGGCGGCCCTGTTCAAGCGGTGTGGCACCAAGCAGGCCCTGCTCATCGAGGCGTTGCGGCCGCCCGCTCGGCCGCCCTGGATCGAGATCGTCGACGGGGGTCCCGACGAGCGTCCGGTGCCCGAGCAGCTCCGCGAAGTGGTCGAAGGCATCGACCAGTTCTTCCAGAAGATGATGCCCGCACTGTCGGTGCTCCACGCCGCAGGGCTGCAGCGGTCCGACATCTTGTGCGACGGCGAGGTGCCCCCGCCGACGTTGTCGCACCGCACGCTCACCCAGTGGTTCCAGCGCTTGCACGCACAAGGGCGGGCCCGCATCTCTCATCCCCAGTCGACTGCAATGGCGTTCCTCGGCGCCATTCATGCACGGCACATGCTCCGGCACATGCTGGGCGAGCATGGCCCCAAGACCGAACCCGAGTTTCTCGACAACCTCGTCGACGTGTTCTGGACGGGTATCTCACCATGAGACGCTTCCTCACCCGATTCATGATTCCGCTGATGATCACCGCCGCCGCCGCAGGCGGTGCGGTGGTGTTGGTGCGTTCCGCCGAGTCGGCCGATCGTGAACCCCCCGAGTCTCCGCCGCCGCTCGTGCAGCTGCTGGACGTCCATGTCTCCGCCGTCCAGCCCCAGCTGTCGGGCACGGGCGTGGTCGAGCCAGCCCGCGAGGCCACGATCTCGCCGGAGGTCTCCGGGCGCATCGTCCAGCTGTCCGATCGCGTGGTGCTCGGCGGTCGCTTCGAGCAGGGCGATGTACTGCTGCGGCTGGACGATCGCCAGTACTCCCTCGCCGTCCGCCAGCGTCGGGGCGAGGTCAAG
>JAHZJA010000521.1 GCA_022601155.1 Deltaproteobacteria bacterium
GACCCATCGCCGGATATCGAAGTCGACGGTGGTCCCGTAGACGGCCGCACCGCCTCGGGCAAGCCTCCGCCCTCCAGCCCGACGAACCCCAGCGCCCTCGGGGCGAGCGCGGGATCGTTGGGCGAGGACCACGACCGGGGGCACGGTGACCCCTCGGTTGCCGAGCACGGGTACGACCTCCCATCGTGCTCGAAGGCGACGTAAATGCGAGCGAGCGAAGGCGTGCAACGCTCCCGCCCTCGGGGCCCATCCTTCCTCCACGGTGGATGCCTTCACGCGCCGAGCCGCAGGTGACCGATTCTCGCGAGCGGCCACCCGGTCCACCGTGCATCTGCTCGTGAGGCAGCCCCGGCCGTCGCTCGAGCCCGAGCGCGCCGAACAATCGGTCCCCAATTCCCACGGCGACGTGAAACCGACTGAAATCCAGTTTGGTCCGCGGCGGTGAGTGGATTGGGAGCGGCTGCGCACTGCCCCTGCGCCGGACCCCGGTCGTGCCGTTTCATCTTCGGCTCCTTCCTGGGCGGTCCGTTCCCAGCTCTCGTCCCGACAGGAAAACTTCCATGTCCACCGCCGCAATATTCGACCGCACCCTCCGCCACCAACTCTCCCACCACGCCGCCTGGCTCCCGTTGGTCACCGCGTTCTCGCTGGGTGACTATGGGTACTTCGATGGGGGTGTGTTCCGCTCGGTGGGCAACGTCGCCGACTTCGGCGTGAAGTTTCAGACCGTGACCGGTGGTTCGACCCAGCTCAACTACGTCACCAGCGCGGGGACCTCGGTCGACTATCACCTCGACGGACAAGGGACGGTCACCACCCTCCCCGAGACCAACGCTTCGGCCACCATCCAGTACTCGTTCAAGCGCAAGCGCTCGTTCATTCTCAAGGCGCCCACCATCGTCAGCACTCGCATCGAGAACCTCGCGGAGGTCGTCGCCGGGGTGCAGCACAACGTCGAGCACGGCTGGGACCATCGCTACAAGCTGGTCACCGAGCTGCTCACGGCCAAAGGCGCGACCTTCTTGGCGACCAGCTCGCACGACACCAAGATCTCGCTGTCGGGGTCGGCCTCGGTGCTCCGCAACTTTCATCTCGGCAACGCGACCGATCCCAGCCAGGTGCAGGTCGAGAGCGACAAGAGCCTCAGCCTCCAGCTGGTGGGCAAGCAGGGCCCTTGCGCACTGGGCCTCATCCGGCTGCGACACCACCGCAAGACGGGCCTCCAGCCTGCCAGCGGGCACTACGACCCGGTGCCCGCCACGGTCGAGGCCGATCCCCAAGACGACCACTAGGGAGGCCGCGCGCGGGCGCTCGACCTGCCACCCGCCTCCGACCCGGCGTGCTCGGGCTCCGTCCGTCGTGCCCGCTGTCCTTCACGACACCGCCCCGTTCATCAGCACGGCCGCGTGAGCTCGTCACGCGCCGCATCCACCTTCACGCAACCACGATGGAGTCTGGCGTCCCCACGCCCGACCCATTCCACCCAACCTCGCCGAGGCAACCCCCTCGCACACGAAAGCCGAGACCATGACCACCGACACATCCACCACGACCAACAGCGAAGCCGTTCGATTCTGCGACGATATTCTCACGAACACCGAGCTGCGCAACTCGTACTACACATCGCTCTCGACTGCGGCCAAGGATCCCGACTACGAGATCGAGATCGTAGACAACTTCCTCACCAAGAACGGGTACACCTGCACGCTGGAGGAAGTCCTGGCCGCACAGTCTCAGATCGGGCAGTACCAGCTGTACTACTGGATCGGCGTCTACAGCACGACCATGTCCCAGGTCGATTCCAGCACCAGCACGTCCAAAGACGGCCCCACCATCTCCATCGCCGTGTCGGCCACCGATGGCTCCTACCAGATCGGAGTCGACGAGTCCTATATCATCGACGCCCAGTTCTCTCAGCTGGCGCTGACCTGGGACGCCTCCAGTGGCCTCAACTCGACGGCCGGCAACCTCGGGTTCTCTACCGTGTCGGACAGCCAAGGCAACACCTACAATGCCTTCACTGGGACCTATACCGACAGTGACCAGATCCAGTACAAGATCGCCGGCACCCCTGCAGCTACGACTTCCGACTCCTCCTCGACCACCACGCCCACGGGCACCGACCTCGAGAACCTCCAGCTGGCCGGCTCGATACTCAACATCGTCGCTCAGTCTCTGTTCATCGGAATGAACTTGTACATGATGTACAAGCTCAACTTGGAGATCAAGAGCCTCAAGGCGGGCTCCAGCGACGCCGAGGCGGCACAGAGCCAGGCCGAAGAGACGTCCGCCAAGCTCGACAAGGCCCTCGACAAGGGCGACGAGATGCAGGAGGAGTTCGAGGAATCGGGTGACTCCGAGGCCGCCGACAACATGTTCGGCGGGATCGTCGACATGCGAGGGGTCACTGGCAACAACGCTCCCGACCTCAGCGGTGACGAAGACCTTCCTGAGATGGACTCGGACGACGAAGAGCTGCTCAGGACCGAGATCAAGCGGACCGCGGCCGAAGAGAGCGAGAGCGAGGACGAGGACAGCGGCAACGAGGCCGATGACGAGGATGCCGGCGAAGAACTCGAGAATGTGGGCTCGGAGTTCTCGGAAGACGCGATGTTGTAGGCCGTCGTTCGACAGCC
>JAHZJA010000522.1 GCA_022601155.1 Deltaproteobacteria bacterium
CGACTTTGGCGGTTTTCCAGGGGCCACAACGCCGTCAGCGGCAGCTGCCTGGCGAGGCTGCGCTTCGAAGGCGCATCGGGTCATGCGTCGAGGAGCGAAAACACTGCCACAGCGGTCGGGGGCGGTGTTGTGGCGCGTGGAAAACCGCCAAAGTCGAGCCTAGGCCAGGGGCGGCGCGTCACCGAGTCGCTCGGCGACCATCAGCCGCTCGGCGTGAAACAGCCGGGCCAGACGGGCGCTGCCGGGGTGGCGCTGGGCCCAGTCGTCGTTGCCGCTGTCTTCGCGGGTGGCGAAGCCGCGGGAGGCCAGCCGCGCCACGAGGTCTTCGGTCTCCATGGCTCCACGCAGCGGCTCGCCCAGAGCGGAAAAGCCCGCCTCGGTCAGCGCGTCGAGGCCGGGAATGTCGACCGGCATCAGTCGCGGGATCGCATAGCTGACGATGAGCCGGCTGCCGTGCGCCGAGCGGGCGGCGACGTCGTCGAGGCTGGCGTCGATCGCCTCGGAGAACAGGTAGGGCGTGACGCCCTCCCAGATCCACGCGGTGGGTCGGTGGGGGTCGTGGCCCGCCTCCGCCAGTCGCTCGGCCAGCGCATCACGCTCGAAGTCCACGGCCACGAAGTGCACCGCAGCGGCGTGGGTGGGACGGCCTTGCACCCGGGCTTGCTTGCCGCGCTGGGTCGCGGGGTGGTCGACCTCGAACACCTCCACGTCGCGCAGTGAGGCCAGCCGCCACGCTCGACCATCGAGCCCCGCGCCGAGCACCACCAGCTGACGGGTGCCGGCCTCGATCGCTCCCGACAGCGCTTCGTCGATTGCCGCGCGACGCAAGCTCACGTGATCGACCATGCCCAAGGTCGCGGCGCGGAGCGTGGAACGGACGGCCACCGATCCCCCCGGACGACCGATCCAGGCCAGGGCTCGGCCCAGGGCGGGGGGTACCAGGCCGGCGGCGCTGGGGTCGACATTGTCGTCGGCGGTGCCGATGCCGCGGGCCACGGCCACGGCCAGGGCGGTGAGACTGGGCCAGCCTTCGCGCATCTGCGCATGATAACAGCGACGGTCGAACGTACCCCGTTGACACGGGGCGGGCCCGTCTTAGGTTGTGCAGCGAACCGGATCCCGGCCCCAGTTCAGGGGGCGAAGCGGGAGGAGGTTCTTCGCAACCGAGTTTCACCTTCGGCGCGTCGGCGTCGAGAACGAGAAAGGCCGAGACGATGGCAAAGATCATCGGAATCGACCTGGGCACGACCAACTCCGTCGTCAGTGTGATGGAGAGCGGCGAGCCCAAGGTCATCACCAACGAAGAAGGCGGACGCACCACCCCCTCGGTGGTGGCGTTCGAGAACAACGGCAACGTCCTGGTCGGGCAGCAAGCACGCCGTCAGGCCATCACCAACCCCGACAACACGGTGTTCTCCGCCAAGCGGTTCATCGGGCGTCGGCACGAAGAGCTCGGCGACGACGTCGATCGAGTGCCGTACGAGGTGGAGCGGTCCTCCTCGGGGGGCGTGCAGTTCGTGGTGCAGGGCAAGCCGATCTCCGCGCCCGAGGTCAGCGCGCGAATTCTCGGCAAGCTCAAGAAGGCGGCCGAAGACTATCTAGGCGAGTCCGTCTCCCGGGCGGTCATCACCGTACCCGCATACTTCAACGATGCGCAGCGGCAAGCCACCAAAGACGCCGGGCGCATCGCGGGCCTCGAGGTCGAGCGCATCGTCAACGAGCCCACCGCGGCTGCGCTGGCCTATGCGCACAGCCGGGCCAAGGGTGATCAGGAGCGACTGGTCGCGGTCTACGATCTGGGCGGCGGTACGTTCGACATCTCGTTGCTCGAGGTGAGCGGCGAGGTCGTCGAGGTAGTGGCCACCGGAGGTGATACCCGCCTGGGCGGAGACGACTTCGACGATCGAGTGATGCAGTGGCTGCTCGAGGCGTTCCGCAAGGACACCGGCCTCGACGTGTCCAGCGACAAGCTGGTGCTCCAGCGACTCAAGGATGCGGCCGAGAAGGCGAAGATCGAGCTGTCGCTGCAGCCCGAGACGGAGATCAATCTCCCGTTCCTCACCGCCGATGCCACCGGCCCCAAGCACCTGCAGGTCAAGCTGTCGCGGGCAAAGTTCGAGGATCTGGTCGGTGACCTGGTCACCCGCAGCCTCGAGCCGTGCAAGCGAGTGCTGGCCGACGCGGGCAAGACCGCGGCCGACGTCGACGAGGTGCTGCTGGTCGGTGGATCCACCCGCACTCCGCTGGTACAGCGGGAGGTCGAGGCGTTGTTCGGCAAGGCGCCCAGCAAGGCGGTCAACCCCGATGAGGTCGTGGCCCTGGGGGCTGCGGTGCAAGGCGGCGTGCTCGGGGGCGAGGTCACCGACATGTTGTTGGTCGATGTCACCCCGCTGTCGCTGGGGATCGAGACCCTCGGTGGCGTGATGACGGTGCTCATCCCTCGCAACACCACCATTCCCACCCGCAAGGCCGAGGTCTTCACCACGGCGGCCGACAACCAAGCGTCGGTGCAGGTGCACGTGCTGCAGGGCGAGCGCAAGATGTCGGGCGACAATCGTACGCTGGCCAAGTTCGGTCTCGAGGGCATTGCCCCGGCGCCGCGCGGCACTCCGCAGGTCGAGGTCAGCTTCGACATCGATGCCAACGGCATCGTCCATGTCTCGGCCAAGGACCAGGCCACGGGCAAGGAGCACAAGGTGGAGATCACGGCGAGCTCCGGTCTCGACGAGGCCGAGATCGAGCGGATGATCGACGACGCCAAGAAGAACGAGGCGGCAGACGAGGAGCGGCGGCAGGCGGTCGAGCGCCGCAATGGGCTCGAAGCTCTGGTGCTCCAGACCGAGGCGATGCTGGCCAGCGAAGCGGGCGCGCGGGTCTCGGGGTCCGACGCCACCGAGCTGCGCGAGGCCGTCGACGAGGCCAAGCAATCGCTCGAATCGGGCGATGACGCTGCGGTCTCGGCCGCCCACGAGCGCCTGACGACGGTGTCTCACCGTGTGGCGCAGGCGATGTACGCCGACGGCCAGGCGGGCGCGGCGAATCCCGAGGCGCCGACGGCCGAAGACGACGCGGCCAACGACCACCCCGACGACGTCATCGACGCCGAGTTCGAGGAAAAGGCGAGCTAGACCCCTCCCTCGGGAGCACCGACCCCTGCAGGCCGGGTCCGACATTGGTCGGGCCCGGCCCGTTGTTTTCGCTCCGCGACGAATCGGGTCGGCCCGCGCTGGCGCTCGCGCGTCCGAGCGGAGGAGGAGGAGGAGCGGGGGCGGCCCGCGCTTCTACTCCGGAGTCCACTGTCAGGGGGCTTGGGTTCGGCCGGCCCGCCAAATGGTGTCGGCCCGGCCGCGCACGCGGCTGCGAATCTCGGCAAAGCGTGGATCGTCGTGCAGTGGTGCCAGCACCCGGCACGACTCCAGCCAGTCTGCGTCCAGTAGCACCGACTCGGCGTCGGCCTCGACGAGGGTTCGCAGCGCGGCCTCGTGCGCATCGCGCTGGGCGAGCACCTCTACCGCGACCTGTCGCCACACGGTCCGCAGCCGCGGACTCCCTGCGCTCTCGGCCACCGCACGCAGGTCTCGATCGAGCTGGGCAGGCTCGGTATCGGGTTCCAGGGCGCTTCGCAGCAGCGTGAGGATGTGTGTACCCGGGGCCCCGCCGATGTCGGTGTCGCTGCCGCTCACGGACCGGGCACGCTCGAGGTCTCCGGCCCAGATGGCGAACCTCAGCTCGAACAGATCGAGGCCGAACCGCTCGACCTTGGGGTTGCGACGAAGATCGGCGAGCTCGACCTCGTAGCGCTCGAAGTTGCTGGACAGCGCGTGGTGGCGCAGCACGGCAAAGCTCCCGCGGCTGAGCGACGGGTCGAGCTCATGGGCCAGCCGGATGTGCATCACGCCCTCGCTCGAGCGCCCTGCGTCGCACTGCAACATCCCGAGGTACTCGTGCGCGGCGGCGTAGGTGGGGGCGATCTGCAAGGCAGTGGTCAGGTGCCGGGCGGCGGCGGTGAACTGCCCGCGGTTGACCTCGAGCCGGGCGGCGGCCAGGTGGGTCTCGGCCACATCGGGAGCGCCCGCGAGTGCGGCCTCGACCGCCTCGGCGGAGGCCTGTGCCCACCGCGGACCCTCTTCTCCGCGCGAGATGAACCACCGTCGTACCGTCGCGTCGGCGCACGCTGCCAGCGGCAGCGCGAACGTGGGCGCGATGGCCCGAGCCCGTTCGTAGCGATCGACGGCCTCTTGTAGTGAGCGCCCGCTGGTGTCCGACTCGCGGGCCAACGCGCGCCCCCGCAGGTACAGCTCCACGGCTTCGGCCGAGGCGACGGCCCCGTGTCCCAGCAGCGTCAGCTCCACGCGCAGGGCCTCGGCGACGCGCTTGGCCATGCGGTCCTGCAGCGCGAACACGTCTTCGAGCCGACCTTCGAACCGCTCGCTCCAGCGTTGAAATCCGGTGTCGACATCGATGAGCCGCGCCACGATCCGCACCTTGTCGGGGCTGCGCTGGATGGTGCCGTCGATGATCGCGTCGACGTTGAGCGCCCGCCCCACCGTTCGCGCGTCCCGTTCTTCGCGGAACTTGCTCGTCGCACCACTGGCCGAGACCCGCAGACCTCGGGTCATCGCGAGCAGGTCCACCAGCTCATCGGTCAGGGCTTCGGCGAGGTAGGCGTCGTTGGGGTCGCCGCGGTAGCGGAACGGCATGATGGCCAGCGCCCGCTCACCCGGCGACGTCGGTGCGAACGACGACCCCATGCTGGAGCTGGTGGGGTCGCGCATGGTGCCGGGGTGCACAGCCGGCTGGGGCGCACAGGCCAGTCGCGAGAGGATCTCGGCCACCTCCTCGGGCGACGAAGGCCGGCGCCCGGGATCGTTGGCCATGCAGCGCATGACCAGCTCGGCCAGCCAGTCGGGCATGGGCGCGAGCGTGCGAGGATCGACCGGTGCCTTGTGCAGCCGGGCCATCGCCACCTCGACGTGGTTGCCCCCGGTCCACGGGGCCTGACCGGTGAGCATCTCGAACGTCATCACGCCCAGCGCGTACAGGTCGGCCCGTGCATCGATGCCGACCCCCATGACCTGCTCGGGTGCCATATAGGCCGGGGTCCCGGCCATCGGGGCGTTGTCCTGGGTCGTGGACGAGTCCCCTCGACTGGACTACGCCACACCAAAGTCGGTGATCACGGCCCGCGCACCATCGACCAAGATATTGCTCGGCTTGAGGTCGCGGTGGATCACGCCGACGTCGTGCGCGGCCTGGAGCCCCAGGCAGACCTGCCGCGTGATCTCGGTGATCTCGTGCACGGGCAGCCGCCTGCCTCGCGCAATGCGGACCCGCAGGCTCTCACCGCCGACCAACTCCATGGTGATGAAGTGGGCTCCCGCGAACTGACCCAGGTCGAAGGTCCGCGCGGCGTTGCGATGGGTGACCCGTCGCGCGAGGCGAACTTCTTGGCGAAATCGTTCGAGCGCCCGCTCCGACGGGGTGGCGAGCAGCTTGAGAGCCACCATCTCGTCGACCACCCGGTCGTGGGCCGCATAGACGGTGCCCATCGAGCCGCGGCCGATGCATCGGTCGATGCGGTAGCGCTCGGCGAACAGCTCACCGAGGGAAGGCTCGGGCTCGGGCTCGGGCGCGTTGGGCTCATCGACGATGGTGTCGATCTCGTGGGGGATGGCGCGCACGCGCTACGATTGTATGCCCTGTCGTGTGCCGTAGGTCTGGTGGAGATAGTCGACGATGTCGGCAGACTCGAACATTGCGCGTCCGGTGTTGGGGTCGTGGAGCCACGGGACCATCACCCGCCCCGCGCGACGCCGAAGCTCCTTGCGCAGCGCGCTCGACTTGCCGACGTTGACCAGGGTGTACGGAAGCTCCAGCTCGCACAGGGCCTCCCGCGCCAAACGGCAGTATGGCGAGGCCTCG